>CAKSGA010000024.1 GCA_934454435.1 uncultured Oscillospiraceae bacterium
GATATGGGCTGAGCACAAGGAGCAGGTCCCGCTCACCAAAGAATACATAAGGGAGAACGCCAAAAAGACCCTTGACCTGATGATGTCCTACGGAGTTCAGCATGTTCGTTCACATGTTGACACCGGAGATGAGAACATGCTCGGCGTTAAGACCCTGCTGGAACTCAAGGAGGAATACAAGGACAAGGTTGATATCCAGCTCGTTGCATTCCCGCAGGACGGCATCTACACCTATAAGAAGGGCGCTGAGCTCCTTGAGGAAGCTGTGAAGCTCGGCTGCGACTGCGTCGGCGGTATCCCGCACTTCGAGTACACAAGAGAATACGGCGTGAAGTCCGTGGAAAAGACCTTTGAGCTGGCAGAGAAATACGACAGGCTGATAGATATCCACTGCGACGAGATCGACGACGAGGCTTCAAGGTTCCTTGAGGTCGCTGCTACCCTCGCATATGAAAGCGGACTTTCAGACAAGGTAACGGCCAGCCACACAGTGGCGATGCACTCCTATAACAACGCCTACTGCATGAAGCTGTTCAATATCCTCAAGAAGTCAAAAATCAACTTTGCGGTATGTCCCCACGAGAACACGCACCTCCAGGGCAGGGCGGACGCTTATCCCAAGCGCCGTGGCGTAACAAGGGTAAAGGAACTCCTTGACGCAGGACTGAACGTATCCTTCGGTCAGGACTCCATCTCCGACCCGTGGTACCCCCTCGGCACCGGAAACATGCTGTGGGTGCTTGAATTCGGACTCCACGTGTGCCACTACATGGGCTACGATGAGATCTCCAACAGCCTAGACCTCATCACGGAAAACGGTGCAAAGACCATGCACCTCACCGAACGTTACGGTATCAGCGAGGGCAAGCCGGCGGACTTCCTCATCATCGACGCAAAGAACGATTTCGAGGCGGTACAGTACCTGAAAGACGTACTCTGGTCAGTTAAGAACGGCAAGGTCATCATGAAGCGTGAACCTGCCGTTGTAACATTATATTAAAAGAACAAAAGACAAAACAAGGAGGAAACAACAATGAGATCACATTTCCTGAAAAAGCTCTTATCCGCAGCGCTGGCAGTAACGACCTGCGCAGGCATCGTCACCGGAATGACCGGCTGCAGCGGCGGCTCGTCAGATGAGATCAAGATAGGGCTTCTGTTCTCCAAGACCGGTGCGACCGCCATCACTGAGGAATGCATGATAAATGCCGCTCAGATGGCTATCGACGAGGTGAATGAAGCCG
The DNA here is from genome assembly GCA_934454435.1 of uncultured Oscillospiraceae bacterium. Classification (GTDB taxonomy): domain Bacteria; phylum Bacillota; class Clostridia; order Oscillospirales; family Ruminococcaceae; genus CAG-115. Next base: position 1,245 of record CAKSGA010000024.1, read on the forward strand.
GAGGCATCAACGGTAAGAAGATCACATACGTTCTTGAGGACTATGCGACCGACGCCGCAACCGCCGCAGAGAAAATAAAGAAGCTCATCATGCAGGACGAGGTCATCGCAACAGTCGGCTGCTACACTTCCGCTTCACGTATCGCCTGTGAGCCGGTCGTTGAGGACAACGACTCTCTGCTCATCTACCCGACTTTCTATGAGGGAGAGGAACCGTCCAAGAACGTTGTATACACCGGTGCAGTACCGAATCAGCAGGGCGATATCTTCGTACCATGGCTGGTGGAAAATGTCGGTAAGAAATTCTTCCTGCTGGGCACCGACACAGTCTATGCGCAGCTCATCAACACACAGTGCCGTGCAAGCCTTGAGGAATGCGGCGGCGAGGTAGTCGGCGAAGAATATGTTCCGAATGCCCACAACGACTTCTCCTCCATCATCACAAAGATCAAGGAGGCTGACCCGGACGTACTGTTCGTAAACCTTAACGGCGACTCCGGCGTGGCTTTCTTCAAGCAGTACAAGCAGTACGGCCTGGACGCATCCACAATGCCGGTCGCTTCCTACCTGCTGGACGAATCCACAGTTGCAGCCCTCGGTGCTGAAACAGCGGCAGGTCACTACACCTCCATCAACTACGTAAGCACCCTCGACACTGACGCAAACAACGAGTTCCTGAAGAAGTATCACGAGAAGTTCGGCGACGATGCAGAGATGACCGTTGTCGGCGAGGAAACATACGTTTCCATAATGCTGCTCGCAGAGGCTCTGAAAAAGACCAACGACTATTCTTCCGCCTCCATCATCAAGGCAATGGACGGCATCACGCTGAACGTTCCCGAGGGTGAGGTAAAGTTCGACCCGGAGACCAACCACCTCTATCTCAGAGGCAGGATCGCAAAGGTAAGCGATGAGGGCAAGTTCGAGGTAGTTTACGAATCCCCTGAGCTCATCAAGCCGGACCCCACTAAGTAAAACAGCAATATCCATTATTCCAAAACAAATGGAGCGGCAGCGGCTGTCGCTCCATTTACCGAAATGAGGTGCATTTTATGTTTATCGCTGCTCAGCTGATAAACGGTATATCGGCGTCTGCGCTCCTGCTGATATATTCCCTCGGCGTTGTCGTGATCATGGGTCATATGAACGTGGTCAACATGGCACACGGCGAATGTATAATGCTCGGAGCCTACGTCTGCTACTATATCAATACCGTTGCGGGCGCACCATTCTTCGTGGCACTGATAATGTCGTTCGTTGTGACGGCATTGTTCGGTCTGCTGATAGAACGTCTGGTCATACGGAAGCTCTACGGAAAGACCGCAGAAACGCTGCTTGCAACATATGCGCTGTCACTCATCGTGAAGCAGCTGATAAATCTCATCTGCGGCTCAGAGCTGAAATACATCGCAATACCCTTTGAGGGTCATTTCAATATCGGCGGTGTCACTATCCCGTTCTACAACATATTCATTATCCTGTTCGCTGCGGCTATCCTGCTGATAACATACCTGATCTTCTATAAAACTCCGTTCGGAACAAAGATGCGTGCCGTTACCAGCAACCGCCCCATGACCGAATGCCTCGGAATTAATACCCACGCAGTGGATTCCCTGACGTTTGCGTTCGGTGTAGGTCTTGCGGGACTTGCCGGTGCGGTACTTGCCCCCATACGTGGCGTATCCCCGTTCATGGGAGCTTCCTACATCACCGACTCGTTCATCAACGTTTGCGTGGGCGGACTCCAGTCCATGATCGGCACAACGCTTTCTTCGCTGCTTATCGGCGAATCCACTTCGATACTCGGCGGCTTCTGGAACGAGGTAGACGCAAAGATCCTTGTGTTCCTTATAGTCGTAGTTCTTATCCGGTTCCGTCCGGACGGACTTTTCAGAAAGGAGAAGAGATAATATGCTGGAACGCATTAAAAAAATGCCCGTCAACAGATGGGTCGATATCGCACTCTTCATCTTTCTGCTGATATTCCCGCTCATATTCAACGATTACCGCACAGGCTTCATGGGAAAGACCGCAGCCTACATGATATTCGCTCTTTCCCTCGACCTGCTGTGGGGCTACACCGGGCTCATGAGCTTCGGTCATGCAGCACTGTTCGGACTTGGCGGCTACATCGTCGGGCTTTCGTTCTCCATTCAGGACGGTATCCCCTCGTTCATGACAAGAATGGGCGTTGAGGAACTCCCCTGGTTCCTAAAGATACTTGAAAACAACATCGTTGCTTCCCTGCTGGGACTCATAATCCCCGGAGCGTTCGCAGCGTTCCTCGGATACTTCATATTCTCCAGCAAGGTCAGCGGTATATTCTTCTCGCTGATAACGATGGCACTGGCTCAGATATTTGAAACTTTCTTCGCTAACCAGTCCGCCTACACCAACGGCACCAGCGGTCTTGGCGGACTCCCCCGCAGCTTCTTCGGCATTGAGCTGAAGATCAAGCCGTTCTACTACCTTACGATAGGTATCGTTATCCTGGTCTACCTGCTGTGCCTGTGGCTCACGAACTCCAGGTTCGGCAAGGTGCTGATGTCCGTTCGTGAGGACGAGCGCAGGCTCTCTTTCATCGGCTACAATCCCGCACGTTTCAAGATCGCCGTTTATGCACTTTCCGGTATGCTGGCGGGTCTTTCAGGAATGCTGTTCGTTCCGTTCAACGGAATGATCTCTCCGACCGAGCTGGGTATCTCCCTTTCCACGATGGTCCTCATCTGGATAGCAGTCGGCGGCAGAGGAAACCTCACCGGCGCAATGCTCGGAACAGTCCTTATAAACTGGCTCCAGACGCTGCTTTCTGAGTACTCTGCGGATATCTGGCCGCTGGTGCTTGGTGCTCTTATCCTGGCGGTAATATTCCTTATCCCGACAGGTATCATCGGCAAGCTGAAAGAGATACAGTACAACATCTCCGCACGAAAGACCCTCGAAAAGCTCTCGGCAAAGGAGGAAGAAAATCATGGGTGAAACACAGCCGCTGCTCAGGGTGGAACACCTGAGCGTAGAATTCAAGAAATTCAAGGCGCTGACCGATGTCAACCTCACCGTAAACAAAGGCGAGGTGCGGGTGGTCATAGGCCCTAACGGTGCGGGAAAATCCACACTGATGGACCTCATATGCGGCAGGACAAAGCCCACCTCCGGCAAGGTATTCTTTGACGGCGTGGACATCACCGGCAAGGAACCCTACGATATCTCAGCAAAGTACGGCATAGGCCGTAAGTTCCAGAACCCGAACATATTCAACATGCTCACGGTCTACGAGAACATCGAGGTCGCACTGCGGGGCTACAATACAGTATTCAAGGCGCTGGCGTTCCGGCGCACACCGGAGGTAAAGGAGAAGATCGACCGGGTCCTTGAGATGATAAAGCTCAGCGAGAAGCGGAACATCATTGCCTCTTCCCTCTCCCACGGCGAGCGCCAGTGGCTGGAAATAGGCATGGTCATAGCCCAGGACCCGAAGCTCATCATTCTTGACGAGCCCACCGCCGGTATGACCGCCGCAGAAACCTACAAGACCGGCGAAATGATAAAGGAGCTGCTCGCCGACCACACCGTAATGGTTGTCGAGCACGACATGGACTTCGTAAAGCAGGTGGCGCAGACGGTCACGGTACTGCACCACGGTCAGCTGCTTGCGGAGGGTACATTCGACGAGGTCGAAAAGGACCCCAGGGTAATACAGGTATACCTCAAGGACGATTCAGACGAAGAAGCAAAGGAGGCGTGAGAATATGCTGGAAGTATCGCATGTCAACGTGAACTACGGCAAGAGCCGTGTGATAACAGACGTATCATTCACACTCAACCGTGGCAAGAAGCTGGTGGTCCTGGGGCGCAACGGCGTAGGCAAGACCACGCTGATGAAATGTATCATGGGGCTTCTCCCGGTGGAGGGAAAGGGAACTCTCACGCTGGAAAACAAGAACATCACGAAAATGCCCGCATACATGCACAATCAGATGGGAATAGGCTATGTACCGCAGGGACGTGAGATCATTCCGGATTTCACCGTACGGGAAAACCTGGAGCTTGGCTGCCTCGGACACAGCTCGGTCAGCTTCAAGGAGCAGTTCGACATCGTGCTGGACTACTTCCCGGCGCTCAAGGAGCATATGAACCGAAAGGGCGGCGTGCTCTCCGGAGGTCAGCAGCAGCAGCTCGCCATCGGGCGCTGTCTTATGGGCAGACCTTCCATTGTAGTTCTTGACGAGCCGACCGAGGGTATCCAGCCGAACGTAGTTTCCGAGATAGCCACTACCCTGAACCGTATCTCCAGGGAGATGTACCTCAGCGTAATCCTGGTGGAGCAGAACATAAAGTTCGCAAAGCGTATCGCAGAGGACTTCATAATCCTCCAGAAAGGCTCCATCGTGGCACAGGGAGCGATCGGCGAACTCAACGACGACCTCGCTAAAAAGTACCTGGCAGTGTGACCTGCCCGCCGCCAAATGCAAAAAATCCCTCCCGGAAATTATTCCGGGAGGGATTTTATTGTGGTCAGACCCTGATAGTATTGCCTTTCAGCATGTCGATGTACTCTTCACGGCAGGTCAGGAATATCACCTGATGACGTCCCGCACAAGCTTTGAGCAGCTCGCAGGACTGAGCCGTGCGCTCTGCGTCCATATCGGTGAACGGGTCGTCAAGGACTATCACTCCCCCGCCGTCCGGGAACAGATGGTCAAGCACCGCAAGCCGGAACGCAAGCGAAATGGTTTCCTTCGTTCCCTCGGATAGCCTGCCATAATTCATCAGGCGGTCGCTGCTGTAGATGTTTATGTTCAGCTTGTCGCCCTGCGGGAACTCAGAGGACACCCTGCCCCCGGAGATCACGCTCAGGTACCGTGCGAAGCTCTCTGCAATATCATGCATGGGCTCTGAGTCCAGGCTTTCTTTCTGCGCTTCAAACACCTCACTGATATGCAGCCAATGACCCAGCAGCGCCTTTTTTTCGCTGAATGCCGCTTCCGCCATCTCCGCACGCTCCGCCGGATCGTCGGTGAGCGCACTGCGCATTCCCTCCAGGCGGCTTTCCGCTGAGGTTCTTTCCGTGAGCGCCTGTTCACGCTGCTCCTTGCATGACCTGAGCTTTTTCTTCAGGCCCTCCAGATGAGCCTCCGGGTCCGATATGCTGCGGAATTCCTCAGGAATATCCTCCGTGTTCTCAACGGACGACACGGCTTTTTCAAGGTCGCCGGTGACATCAAACGCTTTTGCCTTCAGCTCGCTGACGCTTCCGTACTCCTCTTCATACCGACCTGACAGAGCTTCCCTTGCGGCTATGAACCTGTCTATATCCACATTTCCGCAGAGGTCGGATATGCAGGCTGTTATCTCCGCAAGGCTGCGGACCTCGCCGTTCATCTCACCCGCCGCCTTCTCCAGCTTCTCATATGCGGCACTGCCAAGCAGTGTGGAGAGCTGATTTTTCAGCACATCAGCCCTTGCCCGGGCGCTGCCTATCTTAGCCGAAAGCTGCTCCAGCTCCTCCAGGGTGCTTACGCCGTAACGGGCGAATATCTCCCCGACCTGCCTGCGAAGCTCCTCGGTCTTTCCGGTTATCTCCTCAACGTTCACGTCCGCCGGGGATAACTCCATCTCCATGACGCCCGGGACCGTTATCCTTACCGCTTCGGTTATCGCTGCGGTGCCGGCTGATATGTCCAGGCGCTCCCCCGTCCTCAGAGATGTGACCTCCACGGAATTCTCCCCGAACAGCTTCACCGCAGCATGCAGGTTCATTCCGCAGAGCTTGTTCTCATATGCGGTGATACTGCGCTGCGACTTTCTGACATGCATTATCTCGCCGTCTGTCGGGCAGGGAGCGTCTGCGCAGTCCACGGAACTGATCTCATCCATCAGGCGGCGTGCCGCCTCACGGCGCTCCAGCAGCTCACGGTCAGACTTTTCCCGGCGGAGCCTGCGGGCTTTTTCCAGGCTGGCGGTAAGCTCCGGCCAGTCTTTCAGGACTTCACGATACTTTTTCAGCTCCTTTTCAAGATTTGCGATGATCCTGCGCCGCTCATTGCACAGCGCAAGCTTTTCCGCAAACCCGCTGAATTTATTGCAGAGCTCCTCAGCGCTGCACAGCTCCTGGTCGCTTTCTGTGAGCCGCTTCGCTGCCTGCTCCGCTGCGTCCTCGAGGCCGGATATTTCTGCGAGCGTTTCCCGGGCGTCCTCCCAGGCATAATACGCCTTGTGGACCTCCCCCAGACCCTTCGCCCAGCGGCCGCCGCCCCTTTTCCGCTCCGGGGTCCCGCTGCCACACTCCCAGTGTTCACCTGCAAGCTCCTTTATCCTGGCAGCTATCGCCTGACCTATCACGTCTATCGAGATCCCGCCGCTTTCCGCAAAGGCCTGGGAAACTGCATCCGCTATCTCCTGCTTGGCTTCGGTGCGCTTTGCGGCGTCAAGAATGGTCCGGAGGGAAGCGTCCGTGTTCTTCTGCGAGGAAAACAGCATGTCGGAATACACTCCCTCGCCGTATACCAACAGCTCCTTCAGAAAAGCGTCTATCGCTTTCTGGTCCTTTATCACCCCGTCCGGAGTTGAAAGCAGACAGCGGGAGTCAGCACCCCATTCCTTTGACAGGCTGAAAGTGCCGTTCTCGGTTTCAAGCGTGACCTTTCCGTCTGCGAAATCGCTCACGATGGAGCTCCCCCGGCGCTCACCGGGGAAAAAAAGGTCCTGGAACTCCCTGTCGCTGCGGCGGTCGATGTGGGAATTCTGGAACAGCGTGCGGGAAAGCAGGTTCACCAGTGTGCTCTTGCCGCTCTCGTTCCTGCCGAACACCACGTTTATGCCATCGCCGAAGGATATGTCCCGGTCACGTATTCCGGCGAACTGTGTGCAGGAAATGCTCCTTATCTTCATGTTACTTTCCCTCCTTCAGCGACTTCAGCAGCTCGTACGCAAGCTGGGCTTCCTTGGGCTCGCCAAGCAGCGCCGTCAGCAGTCCTGCGGAAAAAGATGTTTCCGGGAACTCCGCATTTATGCGCTCCTTTGATATGAGTTCGCTCAGCTCGCTGTCGCTGTAGCTCCCCTCCAGGAACCCGGACAGCTTTCTGTCCAGTATCCCGGCTCTTTCCCTGTATTCGTCAGGACTTACGGAGCCGGTCAGTACAAGGTCCACAACGCTCCTTGAAGCGGGAACAGGACCTAACGCACGGTCAAGCTGCTCCTCCATTTTTCCTGCGGTGAGCTCCAGACGGATACGGTGGAACTCCAGCACACCGGACACGAACTTCTTCGCCCTGACCGACTTGTCCTCCCCTATCTCAACTATGAAGCACTCGCCGTCCGTTGCGCAGGAAACGTCCGTCTGGACATGCGTCCCGGCGTTCAGTATACGGCCGCAGGCGGTGAATTCATCCGTGAGGTCCCTCGGGAACGGCACATGCGTGTGACCTATCAGCCAGACGTCCACGGGAATGCTCTCCAGCTCCTGGCGTTTCATCAGGAAGTACTGTCCCTCACTGTCAATTGTCTGACCCTCAACGGCGCCGTGGGCTATCCCTATGCGGTATGCGCCGTCCGGGACGATGCCCTGCTGCTTTATCCAGCCGAGATTATTCTCACCGGGAGCGGAATGCTGCGATGTGCACAGCGCCGGGTACAGAACGACATCATCGCCGCCAGCTGTGAGCTCATATGGGCGGTACTCCGTCAGCAGCATGATGTTGTCCTTTTTTGCGATAAGGCTGCGGAAATCCTGCCAGAGCCTGACGTCACTGCCGTAATAGTCGTGGTTTCCCGGCAGCACGGCGACAGTCCCACGGAAGCCGGAAAGGATATCCACGACCCTGGCCAGCACCTTTGCAGAAATGCTGTAGGTGTTCTCAAACAGGTCGCCGGTCAGCACGAAAAGCGAGCAGCCCCCGGAATTTGCAGCCTCCACCATAGGCTCCAGCGCCGAAATTCTCGCCGCCGCAAGGACATCTCCCTTTTCATGGCTTGCATATCGCAGACCGATATGCTGATCTCCGGTCATAAAAATTCTCAACATTTCAACACCCCTGAAATCTCAAAATTACTGCATTTCTATTATATAACATTCCGACATTCCAGTCAAGCATTTTATGGTAACCTCTAAAAACCGGGACACGAGCAGATTTCGTACATGACTTGTATCAGATGCAAGGCGTCAAACCGCAGTAATACTGTATGTATTTCAAGGTTTGACAACGAAGCAGATGATATAAGTCATAGAAATCTGCCGTGAAGGAGGTTTTTAGAGGTTACCTTATGAAACATATATCAGCGCTTGACAGCAAAACATATTAGTGCTATAATTAACCCATGCAGGATCCCTGCAAAAGAAAGGAAAAAGCTATGAAAAAGACAGCTATATTATCCGCACTCATCGTCGGCTCCATCGCACTGACCGGATGCTCCGGCGGAAAAAATGAGAGCTCCGCTCCTGAAACCTCCTCCACGGCATCAGAGAGCTCAACGGCTTCCACCACCCCGGAAAGCACCACGTCAGCGCCTGAGACCGCCGAGGACGTCATTCACGAAGGAACCCCCGAGCCGGAAGTCCCGCTGCGCACGGAAGAGGCTCCCGCAGAGTCCGCCGAGAACACCGCAGAGGCTGAGGCTCCCCAGGTCGCCGGGCTCATCGGCATGACTATCGGCGACGTCGAGAGCCTGTTCGATACGGAACTTGCGCCCAATGAGACCGGCTACCTTGGCTCGCATACCTTTGGCTGCGTAGGCAGGGAGCTTGCATTCACTCCGCTTGCCGAATCGCTTGCAGACAACTACAAGGACAGTGTTGTTACCGGAATTTTCACAAACAACCCCTGTCCCCTGCTCGACGGAATCACCGGCCAGATGAGCTACAACGAGCTTTCCGCTTACATCGACGACCCGGAAATGTACGCTCCCGAGCCCAACGCTATCGACGGCTCCACTTCTACGATGTTCTTCTACAAGGGTTACAAGTTCATGGTGATGTGGGCTGATTACGCCGATAACGACAGCCCGTGCTACTCCATCACAGTCACAGCCGAATGATCAGAATGCCGTGAAAGACAGATCAGTCCTTCACGGCATCTTTTATTCAATATAACCGCATTCCCGCATGTTGTTGAGCACCTGCTGCGCCCTTTGCTGTGCGAGCTCCGGTGAAACGTCCGGGGAATATGCACTCGGTGCCTGGGGAAGCCCCGCAAGAACTGCACACTGGTCGTCCGTCAGCTCAGACGGCGGTACTCCGTAATAGCCCATCGAAGCGGCGTATATCCCATAATAATTGCTCCCGAAATAGATAGTGTTGACGTACATCTCGAATATCTGTTCCTTGCTCAGCTTATCCTCCAGCTCAAACGCCGTGAAAACCTCTGCGGTCTTGCGCTCCAGGCGCTTATCCTGGGTGTAGTAGATGTTCTTGGCAGTCTGCATGGTTATGGTGCTGCCGCCCTCTGCGAACTCCATCGCTGCGATGTCATGCAGCAGCGCCCTTATCATCGCTGACGGGTCGATGCCGGAATGTCCACGGAAGTCCCTGTCCTCGGTAGCTATCACAGCGTTCACGTAGAACCCCGGGAGCTCGTCAAACTTCACGAAATGCTCCTCCGCTGAGATACCTGCGTAGACCTGGCGCACCGGGCGCTCCCTGACCGCTTCGCAGTGCATGTTCCACCCGAGCAGCACGAACACCCCGGCAGCTATCAGCGCCAGCGTCAGCAGCGTCGATATCGCCAGAAGAATTATCCTGGGCACCAGCTTCTTTGCTTTCATTCAGGACCTCCGTTTCTCATTTTGTCAGACCCGCCTTGTCAGCCTGAGCACCCTGTCTGCAAGCCCGCTCAGGCCCAGAAATATCAGCACGCATATCACCGCCGGTATGGCAAGCAGCGACAGCGCCGCCATGCGCAGCACTCTCATCAGCTTCCTCATGACTTCTTACCTACCACGATATGGTAATAGCTCCTGGAAGTCACGCCGTAGACCAGAACATAGAACAGTGCGAACACGCAGAAGCAAACCAGCGTCACCGCCGCCAGGAACGCATTGTCCCTCATGCCGAACAGTCCCATCAGCCTTGTGAGTATCGGAAATGCAAACACCATATGCACCCCGGCTGCGATGAGCGGTGCAAAGAACACCGTCAGCACCTGGGAATTCACGGCACGGCGTATCTCGCCATCGTTCATGCCTACCTTGCGGAGTATGTCGAACCGTGAGCGGTCATCGTAGCCCTCGCTTATCTGCTTGTAGTACATTATAAGCACCGCCGCCAGCATAAATACCCCGCCGAATATGATACCCAGGAAGAAAAGTCCGCCGTACATGCCGTAGTACTCTTCAAACTCCAGCGAACGGCACTCGCTGCGGAAGCCGCCGTCATACCCGCCCGCAACGTTATCGACAAGGTCGTTGTATATGCTGACCTTGAGCTCGTCAGCGCAGTCCAGGTCGAAGCCGTAGTAATACACGCCCCTGGAAAATATGCCGCCGTGCTGCTCGGTCAGGCGGTTCTGATAGTCCATCAGGCTTTCGAGGACGCTGCGGTCCTTCACGAACATGTAGATGGAGTCCGTGACCGTTGCGGTGTCCATGCCGGTTATCGTGAACTCGTCAAGGCGGGCGGCGATCTTTAAGCTGCCCCAGTCATCGATCTGTATCGTGTCATGGTCAAAGCCCTTGCCCTTGAAGTACACCGCCGCTTCATCGTCCGCAAGGGTGATGTTCGTGCCGTACATCGCATTATAGTCAGACACCGGAACGACATACACGGACCGCAGATCCAGCGTGATGTCGTCCGTATTGCTGCTCTGCATGTCGAAACGGTCGCCGATGATGGCTCCGGATAGGTCAGCATAGTAATATGCAAGCTCGTTCTTAGGGGACACGCCATAGCTCTCCAGGAGGCTATCCACACGGCTGCGGTAGTCGGTTATCTCCTCTTCAGTTAGACCGACCGGGGCTGCCATGATATCCCGGGGATATCGCTGGGTCAGCATCTGACCTGAACCTGCATACAGGCATATGGTAGTCGAAAGCGTCACCAGTACCATGGTGCTCAGCACACAGATGGAAGCGAGCCCGGCACCGTTCTTCTTCATGCGGTAGCGCATCTGTGAAACCGGGATAAAGTGGTTCGTGCGGTAATAGTACTTTCTGTTCTTCTGGAGCAGCCGGCAGATCACCACAGAGCCTGCGATGAACAGCAGGTATGTCGCCAGAATTACCATGATCACCGCCAGCATGAACGCAAATACGGCGGTCAGCGGTTCCTCGATAGTCACTGCCATATAATACGCCGTACCAAGCAGGAGCACTCCCAGCACCGCCAGGAACCAGTTGGCACGGGGCGGCTTCTCCCCTGCGTTTTCAGAATGCAGCAGCTCTATGGGCTTTGAGAAGAACACCTGCCGCAGAACGTTCAGGTATATCATCAGGAATATCACTGCGAACACTATCAGCGTTGCCGTTATCGCACCAGCGCTCACCGAGAACTGATACTGCGCTTCGCCATGTATAATCTTCACGGCGAGAAGCTCCGCCAGCTTTGAGAAAAGAATGCCGGCGCCGACGCCTATCGCCATCGAGATAAGGTAAACGAACAGCGTTTCCCAGGTCATGACCCGGGCGATATTGCGCTTGCCCATGCCAAGTACGTTGTAAAGTCCGAACTCACGCTTGCGGCGCTTTATCAGGAACGAATTCGTATAGAACAGGAAGATCGCTGCAAACAGCGCCATTATCACTATCCCTATACGCATCATTTCCTTCATCATTCCGCCGCCCTTCATGCCGTCAAGCATGTGGTTGTCGGAGAGAAAATTCACGATATAGAACATCATCGCCATCAGCGAACAGGTCATGATATAGGGAGCATACAGCGCCTTGTTACGCCTTATCCCTCCTGCCGCCAGCCTTGGATATAACCTCAACGCTGCTCACCTTCCCTCCTGATATGCAGGCTCCGGGGCTCTGCAGAGGTGGAAAGCATGGTCAGGGAGTCGGTTATGCGGCGGTAGAAATCATCGCTGCCCGCCCCCGCACGGTAAAGCTGGTGGAACACCGTGCCGTCCTTGATGAACAGCACACGCTCCGCCCGGCTCGCAGCCTTGGCGGAATGTGTCACCATGATGATGGTCTGGCCGCTGCGGTTTATCTCTGCAAACAGGCTCAGCAGTTCGTCGGAGCTGCGGCTGTCAAGGGCTCCCGTGGGCTCATCGGCTAGCAGCAGCTTGGGTTCGGTTATTATGGCACGGGCTGCGGCTGTGCGCTGCTTCTGCCCGCCGGATATCTCATAAGGGTACTTATCAAGCAGCTGAGCGATCCCCAGCAGCTTTGCGGTGCGCTCCAGCCTGGGGGTCATCTCTGCATAGCGCTCGCCCCTCAGGACAAGCGGGAGCAGAATGTTGTCCCGCACCGTGAAAGTGTCCAGCAGGTTGAACTCCTGGAACACGAACCCGAGATTGTCCCTGCGGAAATCCGCAAGACGGCTGTCACGTATCTTTGCAAGGTCCATCCCGTCCAGCACTACGCTGCCGCCGGTCGGCTTGTCGAGCGCTGCGAGGATATTCAGCAGCGTCGTTTTACCGGAGCCGCTCTCGCCCATTATCGCAATGTATTCACCCTGGTCGGCGGAGAAGCTCACGTTTTTCAGGGCTTCCACCTTCGTTCCGCCAAGACGTGTGGTGTAGGTCTTTTTAAGACCGCTGATCTCTAATATCGGCATATCTGTCCTTCCTTTCCGACAGACCCGGCGGACTAAGGGACTTTAAGGAGATTTTGGTTTGTGGAAAAGTCCGCCGTTCCTGTCTGTACTAATTGTACCAGAATGCCGCCCTTTTCACAATCGAAACGCCTTACATTAGTCTTACGATTTTGTAAGACCCTACTCCCGCAGATCCACCTTATCCCGGCTGAGATCTATGGAAACCACCGTGCCGCTCTCGCTGCTGCCTGCAGAGATAGTATGCCCCAGCGCACGGCATATCCTGCGGCAGAGATACAGCCCGATGCCGCTCGCTTTCATGTCAGTTCTGCCGTTGCAGCCGGTGTAGCCCTTCTCGAATATCCTCGGCAGATCCTCCGGGGCAATGCCGATACCGGTATCGGAGATCTCCAGTGCGTCACCGTTCATTCTTATCGTGACGCCGCCGGTGCGGGTGTACTTCACGGCGTTGGACAGCACCTGCTCTACCACGAAAAGCAGCCACTTCTCGTCCGTCAGCACGGTGTGATCAAGCGGCTCGTAGGTAAGGGTCAGCTTCTTCCTGATGAACTGCCCGGAGAAGCTCCTTACCGCTGAACGCACGATACTGTCCAGGTCGCATTCCCGGAACACGTAGTCGCCGCCGCTCTCCAGCCGGACATAACACAGCACCATATCCACATACTGCGAAATGCGCTGCAGCTCCGCTGAAAGCTCCCGGCTCTCGGGAGCGTCGAACTCCGCCAGCGTTAGCCGCATTGAGGCGATGGGGGTCTTTATCTGGTGCGCCCACATCGTGTAGTAATCGGTCATGTCAGCAATGCTCCGGGCGGAGTTCTCCTGTATCTCCGCCCGGCTGCGGAACAGTATCTCTACAAGCTCCTGATACCCGGCTTCCACCTCTCCCGTGGGTTCGGGAAGCCCGTCAGTGGCGATGATTATCTCCTCCCGCAGCTTTTTCAGGACTGCGCACCGGCGTCTGTACCCTATGATATCCACAGCCGCAAACGCCGCTCCCAGAACTACGCACACCAGCAGCGCATATCCCAGCGCTCCCAGTGGAAGTCCCCCAAGAACAAAAACCGCCGAGAACACTGCCGCAAACAGCAGGAACGCCAGGATCACCAGGCGCCTTTCACGAAGATAGCTCCTCATTCCACGATATACCCCATTCCGACCTTTGTTGTGATGTAACCGGAAAGTCCTGCGGCGTCCAGTTTCTTGCGCAGCCTTGCGACATTTACCGTGAGCGTGTTCTCGTCAATGAAGCAGTCGGTTTCCCACAATCGGTTCATCAGCTTTTCCCGGCTGACTATCTTTCCCTTGTTCTCCATCAGCGTCTGCATTATGCGATACTCGTTCTTGGTGAGCTCCACACGCCCGCCGCCGACGTACAGAGCCGCTTCAGCGGTGTTGAGCCTTGCCCCACGGTGCTCTATCATCCCGACATGCTGCGCAAAATCATAGGTGCGCCGCAGCAGAGCCTGTATCTTCGCCGTCAGCACCGGCATGTCAAAGGGCTTTGCGATGAAGTCGTCACCGCCCATGTTCATTGCCATGATTATATTCATGTTGTCGCTCGCCGATGATATGAACATCACCGGGACACTGCTGGTCCTGCGGATCTCACCGCACCAGTAAAGCCCATTATAGAACGGCAGCGTGATATCCATCAGCACAAGATGCGGCTGGTATTCCGCTATTTCCTCCGTGATATGCCGGAAATCCACAGCGCACCGCACATCAAGCTCCCACCCGGAAAGCCCCTTGCTTATTGCCCTGGAAATACCCTCGTCGTCCTCTGCGATATATATTCTGTACATATTTATCCCGTCCTCAAACTGTATTATCTGTATTATAACACACTTTTGCCGTACAGTCAATAGGGAAAAGAGAAAAAAATGGGAAAACAGCACAGGGTCTGTATATCTCATACAGACCCTGAACAATTACTCTATCTCTTCCATAACGCTCTTGTACGCCGGACGGATTATCTTACCCATGCCCACAAGCTCCTCGATACGGTGAGCGGACCAGCCAACAACTCTCGCAATTGCAAAAAGCGGTGTGTAGAGCTCCACGGGAATTCCCAGCATGTCATAAACAAAGCCGCTGTAGAAATCCACATTGGGGCTTACGCCCTTGTAAATGCGGCGCTTTTCGGCGATGAGCTGCGGAGCTATCTCCTCAATGTTGGAGTACAGCGCCATATCCGTACCCTTGCCCTTTGCCTCCGCCAGCTTCTGCACGTAGGACTTCAGCACACGCTCTCTCGGGTCGGATATGGAATATACGGCGTGACCCATTCCATAGATGAGCCCCTTGCGGTCGAACGCTTCGCCGTCCAGCAGCTTGCGCAGGTACGCTTCGACCTCACCCTTGTCCGTCGGGTCACTGATATGGCTGCGGATATCCTGCATCATCTGCATTACCTTCAGGTTCGCTCCGCCGTGACGGGGGCCTTTCAGCGAGGACATCGCAGCGGCTATCGCAGAATATGTATCAGAGCCGGAGGAAGTGACCACACGTGTGGTGAAGGTGGAGTTATTTCCGCCGCCGTGTTCCATGTGGAGCATGAGAACAATGTCGAGGACCCTCGCTTCAAGCTCGGTATACTTAGTATCCGGGCGGAGCATTCTCAGGAAGTTCTCCGCAGTGGAAAGCCCGGGAGCAGGTCTGTGAATGTACATGCTGCCATCGTTGTCATAGTGATTGTAAGCGTGGTAGCCATACACTGCAAGCATCGGGAATACCGCCGTCAGCATAAGGCACTGGCGGATACAGTTGTCGATGTCGTTCGAGGTAATGTTCTCGTCATAAGACGACAGCGTGAGTATACTCTTCGTCATGGAGTTCATGATATCATGGGAGGGAGCCTTCATGATAACGTCCCGGGTGAAGTTTGACGGGATAACACGGCACTCCGTGAGTATCTCATTGAACTCCGCAAGCTGCTCCTCCGTGGGGAGCTCGCCAAAAATAAGCAGATAGGCGGTCTTTTCAAAGCCGAAACCGCCGTTCAGCCCGTTTATGAGGGTGTTGATATTATAGCCCCTGTACCACAGCTCGCCATCGCAGGGCTCATGTACTCCGTTCTCGTCCTTGAAGGATACTATCTTTGAAATGCGTGTCAGTCCGGTAAGAACACCCTTACCGTTGATGTCACGAAGTCCCCTGTTGACGCCGTACTCTTTGAAAAGTGCGTCGGATATGGTGTCGTGCTCGGTACAGAGCTTCTGCTTTTCTGCTGCGTATTCGTTTATTCTTTCAAATGCCATTGTGTATCCTCCTTCAGTCGTGATCAGCTTCTTTGCGTCAGTTTCGTCAGCAGGGAGAACAAAGTCTGCTTCTCCTCCTCGCTGAGAGGTTCAAGGAACTTATGCGCCTGGCTGCGCATTTTCTGTGCAAGCTCGTCAGAATGCGCCCTGCCCGCCGGCGTCAGCGCAACTATGACTTCACGCTTGTCAAGCCGGTTTTTTTCCCTTAAAATGTAACCGTCGTGCTCCAGCTTCACCAGCGACTCCGACATCGACTGCGGACTTACGGCGATCTCCTCTGCCAGCCGTTTCTGCGTGAGCGAACCATGTCTGCCTATCGTGACAAGTATCCTGTCACGCTCCAGAATGCTCCGCCCGCCGCCCAGAAACTCACTCTTCCCTGCAGATATCTGTCCCCTGAGCCTTGAGAACCAGTCGTGTATCAGCCCGGTAAGCTGTTCGTCAATTTCCTGCATATGTACCTCGTTGAACTGTATATTATGCAATAACATCAAGTACCTTATCATTTTACCACAAAAAGACTGATTTGTCAAGAGGCATATATGACAGTAAAGTGAAAGTCCATATGCAGAGAAAAACTGTATCAGTTCCAGCGCAGTTTTGGCGTGTGATGAAAAATAGATGAAATTATCATTTTTACTGCATACTGAGGCATCTGAATAGTTGACACAATAAAAGAAAAGTGGTATAATCAACTATAGAACAAAAGCAGGTTGCTCAGCAAATACTAAAAATAGAAAAGGTGATCGCATGAACGGTCCTAACAATGAAATAGAAAGGCAGCTGGAGCTTCAGTCTACCCTGGTAGAATGCGTACAGACGCTTTATATAAGCGACAATATAGATATAGCAATAAACAGGCTGCTGGAGCTGATTGCCAAATACTATAACTCAGACAGGTGTTACATCTTTGAGTTTTCCAGAGATATGCAGCTCGTACACAATACGTATGAATGGTGTTCGGACGGTGTTGCTCCGGAAAAGGAAATGCTTGCCAATGTTAGCATCAGCGTCATTGACAGGTGGCTGGATACATTTGCAGAAAAAGGCGAATTCTATATAAATTCCCTTAGCATGGACACCGGGGTAACACCTGACGAATACCGTATTCTTCAGGTACAGGGCATTGAGAGCCTCATGGCGGCGCCGCTTTACAACGGCAGCAAAATGGTCGGCTTCATGGGGGTGGACAATCCCCGGGCAAACACCGACAAACTGGTTCTTATACGCCTGGTGTCGGCTTTTGTCGTAAACGACCTGCAGAAGCGTGAGACCCTTGAGCAGAGGATACTCCGTGCCATTGGCAACACATATGTCGCAATGAATATGGTGAACTTCACCAACGACACCCAGCAGGAAATCAAGCACAACGACGAAGTTGCGAAGTATGTGAACCAGACCCAAAACGCAACAGATCAGATGGTACGTGTCATAAATGCGGTTTCAGACGAGGAACATTTAGCTGAAATGCTGGAGTTCACCGACCTCACCACGGCGAGGGGACGGCTGAGGGACACCAATGTGCTTTCTCATGACTTCCATGCATTTGACGGTCACTGGTGCAGAGGGTCTTTCTTCGTGATGAAGCGTGACGAAAACGACGATGTTACGGAAGCGATATTCGCCGTTCAGTACATAGACGCAGAAAAAAAGAAGGAGCTCAGCTATCAGAATGCCCTGAAAGAAGCTCTAAAAAATCAGAACGAAATATATGCCGAGATGCTCCACCTCCAGGGCTGCGGAGTAATTGCAGCACGCACGGACAGCGGCGAGGTCATAGTCATGAACGGCGCTGCACAGGAGCTTTTCGGGGATATTTCCAAAGGTGCTCTGCTTGAGGATGTACTTTGCCCGGTAGTGGCTGACAACATCGGTCCCATCATGAAGCAGCTGGACAGTATACGTCACGAACATGGCAGATGCGACTTTGAACTCGCACTGGAGAAATCAGGTCAGACCTGCTACCTGAAGTCCACGGCAAGAACAGTCACCCTTGCGGGCGGCGATGATATCCTGATAATCACGTTGATGGACATAACCGACAAGAAGCGTCTGGAAAACCGCCTGCTCATTCTTTCCGAAACCGACGCTCTCACGCAGATAAGCAACCGTGGCAGTGGAGAGCACAAGGTCGAAAAGCTCCTGAAAAACGGCACCTGCGGAATGCTGTGCCTGCTTGATGTGGACAAATTCAAGACGATAAACGACAGCTTCGGGCACACCGTAGGCGACAAGGCGCTCATTGCAATTGCGGACTGCCTGCGCCGCAGCTTCACCGGGAATGACGTTGTGATGCGGCTTGGCGGCGATGAGTTCGCTGTGTTCGCAGTCGGCGTGGATTCCGTGGAACATGGACGCAGCCGTATAGAGTCGCTTATCTCCCGGATTGAGGAGATAGACATTCCGGAGATGAACGGCAGAAAGGTCACTATAAGCCTTGGCGCCGTTCTCTGCCACGACAGCGGAGTCCCTTTTGACAAGCTCTACCCCATGGCGGACGCTGTTATGTACGTCTGCAAGAAAACCCCTGGAAACCAGTACGGTTTTTACCACGAGCACTGAGTTTACTCCTGATTTCGTAATAAATACTGATGGGCTGCGATAAATTCGCAGCCCATCATTTTTATTCAGTTCAGCAGTTTCGGCTTATTGTCGTACATTATCTCCTGGTCAAACTGGTGGAAATCAAAGTGATTTATGGCGTCGGTCATGTCAGCCATGAGATCCTCCGGAATGTCCTCTTCCTCTGCAAAACGCTGAAGCGCCGTGACATAGGTGTGGCGCAGCATCATCTTGTCCTTGAGGGAAATGTGCAGCTTCACATGTTCGCCGGTGTCTGCGTTGGTGAGGTTAGCTATGTCATAATCGATGATGTGCATGATCTCGGTTATGCAGTCCAGGCTGCGGCTGCCGAACACTACATGGTGCAGCATCTCCGCACGGCACATGGAGGCAAGGTCGAACTCCTTCGGAAGCACGTCATGCACCGACATAAGCGTGAACAGATAGTCCTCCAGCGACGCATAGTTCTTCGACCTGCCCATGCACAGCGTAAGACTGTCGACCCCCGCCCTGGAAGCCTTTATCGCCGTATCCAGCGCAGTTTTCCTGGCATTCATCGGGCAAAGGTCCATCGGGATAGTGACGTTGTTCTTCGCACGCCACACCATCTCGCCGACCTCGTCCATGCTGAGAAGCGGGTAGCTCCCACGAAGTCTGGTCATGGATATCGGCGAGGAGATCTGCCCCTGCGCCAGTCTTATCAGCTGCCGTGAAAGCCCGTGTATCGCCGGGAACTCTATTATCGCCGGGGTTTTCCCGACATTCACATGCTCCTTCAGGTCCTGCATCGTCACCAGAACATAGTTGAAGTCGAACGCCTGGGTAAGTTCCCCGAACATAGGGTCGCCAAGCCGGAATATGTATCCTATGCCGTCTGGCAACTCCTGCATTTTCATCACAGTGCGGAAGTCCAGCTCTATGTACTTTACCCCGGCAGCAGCCAGCGCCTGAATGTAACGGTAGATGTGCTGCGGCTTCGCACGCTCATCTATCGGCAGCGTACAAAGGCTGTTGTCTATTATTACCGTTTTCATATCAGCCCTTCAGACCACGGGACTGTCTGTCCATGTCCTCTACCACGATGTCGTAGATTTCACCAAGGGTCGCACAATATTCCAGGACCTTCCACGGCTCGTTAGTGTGGTAGTGTATCTTTATCAGCTCGTCATCTCCCACGGCAAGCAGGCAGTCGCCCTTGAAGTTTGTGCGGAAATACTCGCTGATCACATCCTCGTCCAGTCCCTCGCCCTCTATAAGAAGCTGTGTGTCATACCTGAATTCCGTCATTTTTATTCCTCGCTTTCTGTTTTTTTGATCTCTATGCGCACCTTATTTACCCTGAGCTCTGCGGCTTCCAGCACTGTCACCGTGAAGCAGCCGCTGGTTATCACATCGCCGCTTTTCGGTATGCTGCCGAAAAGTCCCAGCACCCAGCCTGCGACCGTGTGCGCTTCGCTCTCGATGTCCGCCCGGATATCCCGTGCGTCAAAGAAGCGACGCAGGGAATTCAGCGAAACGTCGCCGTACACCTCGAACACGTCATGTCCGACCACCGTTACCGGGGACTTCACCTCGTCGCTCTCGTCCCATATCTCGCCGACAAGCTCCTCAAGAATGTCCTCCATGGTGACTATGCCAAGTGTTCCGCCGTGCTGATCCAGCACAACGCTCATATGGCACTTCTGCTTCTGCATGGTCCGGAATACCTCGGACAGCTTCTGCATCTGCGGCAGGTAAAGCGTTTCCTGCATTATGCTGCGTATGGTGAAGTCGCTGTTCTTCTCGTACTGCTTGAAGAACTCCTTTTCGGTGATTATGCCGACGATGTTGTCAAGTGTACGCTCGTACACCGGCATTCTGGAGTACTCCTCCCGGAGGAACTTTTTGCGGACCTCGTCCACGCTCTCCCCTGCCTCGACTGCGGTAATGCGCACCCGGGGCGTGATTATCTCGTCCACCGTGATCTCGTCGAACTCCAGGGCGGAACGCACAAGGTCGCTCTCCTGAGTTTCCAGCACGCCCTCGTCCTCGATCTCGTCTATCATCACCTTGAGCTCCTCTTCGGTCATGCTGACCGTCTCCTTGCGGTGGAAGAGCTTTGATACGCCATTCTTCAGCAGAATAAAGAACGCAGAGAACGGCGTCAGTATCACCATCAGGAAAGATATCACCGCCGAGGAGAACATGGCGAACGGCTCTGCAAAATCCTTTGCCATGCTTTTCGGCATTATCTCGCCGAAAGTCAGCACTATAAGCGTTGTCGCAATCGTTGACACCAGCGAACCGTACTGCTCCCCGACCAGTGCAATGCAAAGCACCGTCGCAATAGAGGAACAGGCAATGTTCACAATGTTATTTCCAATGAGTATCGTAGTAAGCGCCTTGTCATATTTTGCAAGAATGTTCAGCGTGCGCTGAGCCGCCTTATTGCCGTTGTCCGCCATGTTTTTCAGGCGTATCTTGTTCACCGTTGTCAGCGAGGTTTCCGTTGCCGAAAAGAACGCCGAACACACCACAAGCAGGATTATAAGCACTATTTGCATATATTACTCCCAATTCTTCCAGATATCAGGACAGTAACCGATGGTCGCCTGGCGGCCGTTGCGGACGATAGGCGTCTTGTAGAGCTTCGGATTTTCTGCCAGCTTATCCGGTTTTGCATCATCGAGCAGGTACTTTATACCGGCGTAGTCCCTGGAATTCTCGTCTATCACCTTGTCGATGCCGCCCAGCGCCTTTGTCACGCTGTCCAGCTCTCCCCTGCTCAGCCCTTTTGAAAGGATATCCACGTACTGATATTTTATGCTGCGCTCCTTGAAATATCTCTCAGCCTTTTTCGTATCAAAGCATTTGGACTTCCCGAATATCTGAATGTTCATCTGTCCTCCATGTCAGTCTGTTCCCTCGCCAAGCGCATACCTGCGCACTGCGAGAATAACTCCGTTCTCGTTGTTGCTTCTTGCCAGGTATCTTGCGATACGCTTGACGTCCGGGTGGCCGTTCTCCATTGCGAAGCTCCAGCCGGCGAAGCGAAGCATTTCAGCGTCGTTGAAGTAATCACCGAACGCCATGACATCGCTGCGGTCTACCTCCAGCAGCTCCGAAAGCTGCTTCAGCGCACTGCCCTTGTTCACCCCCGCAGACATGACGTCCATCCAGATAGGTCCTGACACCTGCACATTCAGCTTGTCGCCCATGATGGCGTCCAGAGCCGGCTTGGCACGCTTTTCCGTCCCCTGGAGATCGCACACCGCAACCTTGTATATGATGTCGTCCACCGCAAGAAGATCCTCGCAGGGAATGTGATTCTTGTAATACTTGGCTATCTCCTCAGTGAACTGCGGGTCCGCCTTGAGATGATATGTACCCTTTCCTGCGCAGACCAGCACCCGCAGCCCGCCTATCTCCCCGCACGCCCTTATAAGCTGCTCGAACGTGGAGCGCTCCAGCGGTGTATATTTCGCCTGCTTGCCGTCATGGTAGATGTTTGCACCGTTGTCGCAGATGAAATCCAGTCTGCTGCGGTATTCTTCAGGAAAGAGATGCGCAACGGCGTCATAGGAACGTCCGCTCGCCACAGTGAATTTTATCCCACGCTCCTCCAGCCGGTCCAGGACCTCAAAGAAATCCCCGGGCAGCTCCTTGCGGTCGTTGAGCAGAGTACCGTCCATATCGCTTGCGATAAGCTTTATCATATTGTTCCTCGCTTCTGTTCTTCTGTTTTTATCTGTCTGCGGTTTCGCCGCTTTGATATCTATTATAGCATAACACTCCCCGACTTGCAATAGGGAATTTAATGAAGCGGTAAATAATTCCGAAAAACGCCCTATTTTTTCATTGACTAACAACAAGGAATTGACGAACTTCTTCTGTTAAAATAACATATTAAATATTGCGTAGCATACTGAAAGTTTTCGGTCCAGCCTTTTTCAAAAGGCTGGCAGGTCGAGGGCGGCGCCCTCGTCGCCG
>CAKSGA010000025.1 GCA_934454435.1 uncultured Oscillospiraceae bacterium
TGGCGTTGATTTTTGTGGAGAGTGCAATGAGTTCCCTTGTAAAAAAACGCAGGGATTGTTTGAAGAAATAGTATACAGGCAGTGGCTGGAAGGAAATCAACAAATTAAAGAATACGGTATAGAGGCATTTTGGAAAAATCATTCCGAAAATCCACATTATAAACCGTATAAAAAGTAATTAAAAATCCCGTTTGTCGAACAGTCTATAAAATCACCGAGAACTGCGCTCGGTGATTTTCCGTTGCTACGGCTCCTGCTGCTCACAATAGTCAGCCCTGCTTTCGGGGAACAGCGCTTCCTCCATGCTTATAGCGTCCTCTGAAAACGTAGCGCACTCCTGTTCGGCAATAAGCTGCCCATTTTCGTACAGGCATGAACCGGCTATTCTTCCGCCAAGACTAGCCCAGCAGTGATATATTCTAACGGCGGGATTAAGTTCAGCGAGCTTTCCAATCACCTTTATTGACGGATTGGCGGTTGTGACGAACCTCCATTTGTTGTATTCAATTTCGTAGATATGGGAGTTAGTCAACTGTCCCCAGTTCTGATCGCACCAGTCGCTCCAATTCGGCGCTCTGTACTTTTGCAGACAGTCTATCATTCTTTTTCCGTCAGCAAAATAGCCGACGTCGGGATAGGGATAGCTGCCGGTGATACAGTGGTTGAAACCGTCATTGTTGCTGTAATATTCCTTGACGAGCCTGAACAGCCTGTCATATTCATCGTTAGACAGCTTTTCAAGGTGATGGTCTGCTGTACCGGGATTTACCGCCGTCAGATAGCAGTCTATCTTTACCCGCGACATACCTGCGGGAAGAGAGGCTAACTCGCCCGGCACAGGGAGGATTTTTGAAAAATCCAACATCGGATAATTCGGCGTCACAACGCTGTTTATCAGCTTTTCAATGTCAGGCTGTGAACCGCCTAAATGCAGTTCATTTCGGATTTCGGGCATTGGGGTTTCCTTTCTATAAAGCGAAAAGCCGACTGCATCTCTGCAATCGGCTTTTTAATGTTCAGTTGTAGGCTTGATTATGCGGAAGTCTTTTTGGCAAGTTCCTTTACTTCTTCTTCGTCAAGATCAAGTATTTCTGCTATCTCCTTAATGGAATAGGTTTTCTTTGCAAGCATTCTGAGAGCAGTTTCGATCCTATCTTCTTTAACTAATTCTTCAACAATTCTGCACATAGTCTGTACGCCCTCCTTTGAATTCTTATAGTAGCCGGCTCTGTCCGCAAGGACCTTGTAGCTGATAGCGTCGGGGTCAACACAGGTGAAGTCCCTCATCAGCTTTCCGAGCTTGGTGTCGTTTTGAATCTGGCTGTTTACATATATAATATGTGAGCCGTCATTGAATTTATCCGCCGTTCCGTTTATCATGCGGTCGATGATGTACAAAGGCTGATTTCCTTTGAGCACGTCGCTTTCCGTAATAAATATCACGAAACTTTCCGGCAGTTTGGAATAATCCTCGCCAACCAGCAGAGTATCAGAGTCGATCATACTGCTGATATACCGTGCGCGCTGGGGATTTGCTCCGCTATCGCTGCGCTGTATCTCAATGTCGTACTTTTTGCCGTTTGTATCCTCGGCATACACGTCAAGCCTGACAGAATGAGTTCTGAGGCTGTTTATCGTGTACTGCGTCTTGGTTTCCTTAACGGTTATGTCGTTCCTGTCGAGAATGATCCTTATAACCAGCTCCGCGCAAGCCTTGTCAGAAAGAACGGCAGTCATAAAGTCATCATCCATAAGACGCATTTCCTTGATTTTGCTGATTATCTTTGCCCGTTTGAGTTCATGGGTATTTTCATCCATAATAGAACCTCCATGCTATCCTAATTATATTTTATCACAAATCAGATTGTTCGTCAAGTGGAACTGTTCAGCTTTGTTTATATATGTCAAGAAACTTGATGAAAAAATCCTCCTGCTGCAAGCAGAAGTTCAGATATTCCTGCACCGTACTGTCATCGACCTTGCCGATAGTACTGCGTATCGTTTCGCGGTCAAAGCTGACGGAAACATCTGGCAGGTCATCGTATTCGACCTCATGCTTTGGGACATCGCTGTCAGAGGTCGGAGGTTCAGCGGGAACAACGGATTTTTCAGATGTCTCCGGTTCGCTCGCGGTATCCTCGAGTTCTTCGACCGGCTGTGGCTTGGCTTTCGGAACTTTGCCGGATATTATCCCGGAGATTTCGTCCTCATCAAATCCGAAACCGTTCCGGGAGATAAGCCGCTGCGCCGCCTTTTCATTTATCGTTGCCTTCGAGTTATCTTTAAGCCAGTCGGCAAGTACGGATTGATTACCTGCGGAGAGGTCAGCGAGGTAAACGGCAGTCATAATATTGAACCTGCCGTCATTTAGCTGCTCAAGCAGGCATTCCTCAAGCCTTGCGCACCTGATGTAGCGCTCTATGGTCTTGCGTGACAGCCCGTACTGTTCAGCCATGATTTTCTTGACGCCGTAGCCGTTTTTCTTTCCGACTATTCTGCCGAGGACGTCGTACTGCATTTTGTATGCTTTTATCAGCTCCACCACCGACAGGCTGTGCCGCTGGCAGAGGTTCGTATCAAGCATCATCAGCTGTGCGTGATCCTCGTCGGTTTCCTTGATTACCGCATTGATTTCAGTCCAACCGAGCTTTTCGCAGGCTCTCACGCGGTTATGTCCCGCGATAATACGGTACTTCTCGCCGGCGGGAGTGACGATTATCGGGGAGAGCAGACCGTTTTCTTCAATTGAAGCCGCAAGGCTTTCAAGCGCCTCGTCCGTGTATGGCTGGAACGGCTGATTTTCCCATGAAACAAGGCGGTTCAGCGGTATTTTCTTTTCAGCAATCCCAGAATCGTCCTGAAAGAACGCGGCTCCGTCGTAAGTTCCGCTGTTGCGTGATAAGTTCAGCATTATTCTCCCTCCCTTGTGAGTATCTCGACGACAAGTTCTCTGTACTGCTTTCCGATACTGCTGCTCTTGCTGCGGATAAGTGATTTTCTGTTAGCAGAGCTGTACGCCGCCTCGATCCGGCGGGGAATTTTTGTGGAATAAACCAGGTCTGAGTATTCTTTGGAAAGCACTTCGTCTACCTCTTTGGTCATTTTGGTGTTATCTACCATTGTTTCGACTATTCCGCATATCGTCAGATTTTTGTTGGTATTCTTTCGGATAGCGTTGACGACCTGCTCAAACTGTATCAAACCGTTCACGCTGAACATCTGAGTTTGAACAGGTACGATTATGCCGTCCGCTGCCGCAAGCGCGTTGTGGACAAGCATTCCGAGAGATGGCGGGCAGTCGATGAGAATGTAGTCGTAGATTTCAAGCGAACTATCATTCATTAGAGCATTGCGAAGTATCTGTATCTGCTCTCTGCACATCATCTGCGCAAGGAACATCTCCGCACTGGAGAGCATGATGTCAGCAGGTATGTAGTCGATATGTTCGTCTACATTGCTGATTATGCAGTCATGCGGCTCGCATTCACCCTTGAGTATGTGGAGCAGTGTGCGGCGATTAGGTTCGAAATCATATCCGAGATAATCTGAAAGATTAGCCTGCGGGTCTGTATCTATGCAAAGCACTTTCTTTCCTTTTTCAGCAATAGCTGCTGCGATATTAACAACGGTAGTGGTTTTGCCGACTCCGCCTTTCTGGTTTGCAACTGCGATTATTTTCATTGTGGTTTCCTCCTAAAATCGTTGTTCTTCCTTTGTGATTATATACGCATAGAAAGGCGGCGAGGAAGACACGGCTGATTGCCGACACCGCCTGTCGGGTAGCTAGTCCGTCTATGCGTTTGCTAAAGCTCTTGGGAGCATATAGCCTAGGTGTTCTTTGAGTTCATGTTATTGAAGTATTCAAGAACAGCTTTTTTAGGGATTAGCAATTTCCCATGAGGACCTGAACCAGAGCGGACACTGGGAATGTCACCACTTCGAATAAGTTTACGAATTGTATATTGCGAAATCCCATGTACCAACGATGAACATTCCTGAATGGTAAGCATTTCCGGAATTGTACTATCGGACGATTTGCTTATGTCGTCTGGCGTTTTAATAATGCTTTCAAGGAACATACATACTAATGAGATGAACTGTTCCTTTTGCTGTTTTGTCATAATCACGATAAGCACCTCAATTTCTATTTGTTAAGATAATCAACCTATATACTGAGATATGTCTTACAAAAATCTCTCATCTCTGCATATCCCTCAAAACCAAACTCGTTCTGCGGAAGCATGAGATATTCACAGGTTTGCTGGAATATTGCGGTTTTCAGATATGCCGGCAGGCTATGTATCTTTCCGCGTTTCTTGTAAACCTTGTCGGATACCTGCATGATGATATCACGGTTGACATAGCTGATCGTTTTCTTGATCACATTCGGTGCGACCTCGCAGGAGCCTAATTTAACGGGCTTGTCCGTTGTCATCAGTTCGCATATTGCCTTGACGGCACAATCTGCAAAGTTTGAACCGGTAATAGGGATTATTCCATAATACCCGATAGAAGAACGAACCTTTTCAGCCAGTTCTTCCGAGTTTTCAACAAACTGTTCGGCTGAATTTTCAGCAGGTGTGGACCTTTCAATCATATAAAGATTTTTTCTTTTTGATTGATTATATTTAGATTTGTCCTCCCTTTGGGCGGAACTTGTTCCGTCGTTTTGGCAGAACTTGTTCTGACCTTTTGGTGGAACCTGTTCTGACTTTTCGGCGGAACTTGTTCCGACTTTTGGGCGGGACTTGTTCTGACCTTTTGGCGGAACTTGTTCCGACCTTTCGGCGGAACTGGTCAGCCATGCGGTCTGAGAGTGGTTTTCTTCTACGGTTTCCGCGCATTTGCTGCCGTTTTCTCCGTAAAAATCGCTTGGATTTTTCTGAGATTGAGCTGAAAAGGGTAATGCAGAATTGCTGAAAGAAGAAATTTCATTTTCAGTTTGAATAGGGTTTTCAACACTTTCAACAGTGCTTTTCCGTTCCTCACGCGCCATTACTTTGAGCTGATTTTTCTCATAAGCGGCAGGCTTGATTTCTTCAGAAATGCTCTTGCCCATTTCAATAAGAGAAAGTATTTTCTCAAAATCATCGATGAGGTAGAAACATCTTCGGGCAGGCATACCGCGCGTTTCACACTTTATGAGATTGAGGTCAACAAGCGCTTTGATACAGCGTTTCTGCTGTTTTTCTGAAAGTGAAGTGCTTTCCTGCAAATCAGGGACGGTAGAGTAGAACCAACCGTCATCATCGAGCATTTCACGCTCGGAATAGTAATACCATTTGGCGACAAGCGCGCCATAGATAATCGTTTCGCTGAGTCCTATTGCATGGGCAAGAGGGCGGTTGAACGAGATTGTGTTATCCGGATTGAGTACAAGGTAGAACGGGTTCATGAGAGCCTCGCTTCCTTACAGCACCGGTAGACGGGAATTGAATTGTAGGTCATTGTGGTTCTCCAATCAATCAGTTCAGGGTTATGTCTGAGAGATATAGCATAGATGGCGGCACGAACCCTGACCATGCCGCCGTTCGGTTGATCGTTCCTATCTATGCCTGTTATCATAACTTGAAGCAGAATAAAATTCTGTATCAAAGTGGTAACCAATAAAAAAGCAGCCACTTTCGTGACTGCAAGATCAGTTTATGGTAAAGCTATCCCTATTTCTTCAGACACTTGAATATGTTCAATTGTTGTGAAAGAAATAGGTACCTGGTGTTTATCATCTACACAACATCTACAAATCAAATTCCGAATAGATATATTTGGAAAACCTTGACTATTTGATTATATTTCGCATCGTATTTTGCCTTTTTCTGGCATGATGTACCAAAAAATATTAAACGATACGAAACATAATATAGCGGTCATTTTTGGGGTGGTAGAGGCCGCAGGTTCAAATCCTGTCACTCAGACCAAACGACCGCTTCTCGAAAGAGGAGCGGTTTTTTGTTTTTGGGGCGGTATATGGCTTATAGGTCGGATTTGCAGGAGCCGCAGCCGTGTTTTTTGCCGCAAACCGGGCAAATGCAGACTTACACACGGCTTTCTCCTTTTTGCAAACTGCTGCCATGAATCATGCGAAAAAAAGCTGCACATGGCTTTGAAGCTCATTCAAACATTCATGTTCTCGTTCCGGCTGGCGATCACAAACTCCGATAAGCGTCACTACCGGAGCCACATACATCACTGCAAGGGCGTTCGGATCCTCTGCGCAGATATCTCCGGAGGCAATCAGGGCACGGAAAATATCTGCATGGTAGTTCAGAATGCGTTCCACATATCGTTTTGAGTAGAGCGCCGCCAACTCCGGTGAACGGAATTGCTCAATGGTCATCATGTGACGAAATCGGCTGATAGTTTCGTTATGAAGAGAATACTCAAAAATCTGACGCACCTTTTCAAAAAGCGCATCTTCAGTGATCTCAGTAAAAATCGGAATATCTTTTTGCACATTCTGCACATGAATATTGATCTTATCTGTATCAGCCTCATACTGCGCTGCTGTAGATTCTACGATGGCGTCGAAAATCGACTGCTTGCTGGGGAAGTGGTTGTACAGTGATGGAGCCTTTATGCCTACCGCTTTTGCAATTTCGCCTACGCTGACGGAATCGTATCCCTGCTGGGAAAACAGCTCCAGAGCTTTATCCAAAATCCTCTGCTTTGTGTCCTCCTGTTTCATTTCCGCACCTCACTAACTAATATTCGTTAGATACATTATAATTGCATTTTTGCGAATTGTCAAGAGGATCCTTTCACACTTAACTCTATTCAGCGTGCCCTTTCCTCTTTTGGGTAATGTTCGTTCTGGTTGCAAAAAGCAACTGGTAGTTTATTGACAAATGCATCTTTTAGTGGTAAAATAATGAAGTGTATATCATAATGCACGATAAATGAGAAGGGTTGGATTATATGAACGAAGATTTTTTTGAGAAAAATGAACAGGCGGTCAGCCGCCTGATGTGCCGTGTGCTTCTTGGAATAACTCTGGTTTTCCCGGTGTTTTTCCTGCTGTCGGCGCTGGGAATATTCAAGGTGACTATTGCTGAGCTCTGCGTGATAACTCCGTTTGGTGTGGTATGCACGGTTTCTCCGTTCGTGCTGTCTAAATTCGGCGTGCCTGCTAAGTTCATCAAGTACTACAGCGTTATCGCAGTTGCTGTTGTCATTGCGTTGATGGCGAGCAATGCTCACATCGGTATCTATATGACTTACCTGCTCGCCATGGCGCTTAGCTGCCTGTATTTTGACAAGAAGTTCACGGTCATGACTGCCATCATCGGTTTTGTGTGCCTGGTGGCTGCTGTTTATTTCAGGTCTGGTTCTGCTGACCTGGGCGACAGGTCCCGTATGAGCTGGTTCATCGCTTATACCCTCGGATATATAATGGAGTACGTTGCTATGTCAGCCGTGTTCATCGCCCTTGCAGGACGTTCCAGAAAAATGCTTGAGAACCTCCACAACTCCGAGAAGGTCAGAGATATCCTCAACGACTGCGGATCCGCTTCGGAACGCCTTTCCGGGCTTATCGTGAACCTCAGCCAGGCTATACAGAACTCCTCGGAAAACAACCGGCGCATCGAGAGCGAAGCAGCCAAGACCATGAGCGGCTGCACCAATACTCTGGAGCATGTCCGTTCCACGACGTCGGGTATTTCCGACATGGACAGGCTCATGGGCGAGGTCATCAGCTAGACTGACAGCATGGCGCAGATCGCCGACGACTCCTATAAGATGAGCAGCAGCTACATTGAAACAATGGAGCACGCCGCTGCTTCCGTTGAGGAAATAGGAAAATCCGGCGAGCTTATCCGTGACCGCATGAACAGTCTTACTGAGTGCGTCCGTGAGATCGCATGCTTCTCTGGAACTATAGAGAACATCGCCGAGCAGACTCACATTCTTGCGCTGAACGCTTCGATAGAGGCCGCCCGTGCAGGGGAGTACGGCAGGGGCTTTGCGGTGGTCGCTTCTCAGGTAAGGACCCTTTCTGCGGGAAGCCGCAAGGCAGCTCAGAGTATTTCAGAGCAGATCGACCGCATGAACGACAGCATGAAACAAACCCGTGAAGCTGTTGACGGAAATGAAAAAAATGTCGCAGAGGGTATCTCAGGTATCGGCAGGGCAAAAAGCGAAGCCGCTGACATGCTGGAGCTCCAGAGCCGTTCCAACAAAACCGCTGTGGACACCAGGGAGAATGTGCGTTCCAGCGCCGAATACCAGGCGAAGGTCGCACAGTCCGCTTCTGCGATGGAGGAGGTCGCAAACTCTTCCATAGAGCAGGTGGAGTCCATTCGCAGTGCAATAGAGCGCCAGAAGGAGCTTGTAAAGATGATGGAGGACGCCTTTGCGCAGGTTTCCGGTATCTCGGACGAACTTCTTGAAATAAGCCGCAGTGAGGTCTGAATAAAATATGACGCCCTTCCGATAATGGAAGGGCGCTTTTTTATTTGCTGAGGTAATTCAGCAGGCTGAATGCAAACCACCTGACCTCCGGGCAATCGGATATTTCCCACAGGCGGGAGGTACAGCAGACTGCGCCCTCGCTGCGGTAGAGAATCCCAAGGCGGCTGTGACGCTCAGGGTTGTCTATCACCCAGACCTCGGGCTCGACCTTTGTTCCGCTGAGGTCTGCGCAGCGGCTGTGGGTGACGATATTGTACCACTGCGGCGTGGTGTAGCTTTCACAGGGGAACTTCGCCAGGAGCTCAGAATGGTCGTCGATCAGCAGACCCAGCGTGCCGGTCGGCACGGGCTTGCCCATGCTTTCGGAGATGCTCCGGAACATTCCGTAGCACCAGAAATCCGTGCAGTATTCGCCCTGGAGGGAGCTTTCGTCCAGCAGGGGAATGCACAACGCACCCGTACGTTTCGCCTCTGAGATATCATTGGTAATGCTGATGCATCTGCCGTTGCAGGAGATCTCACGCTCGGTGATCCTTACATCAATGTCGGGGTAAATGTACAGCATGTAGTCGTTCTGGGTCTCGCCGCTGACGGAGAGGTGCAGGTTCGCTCTGACAGGTCTGTCGCAGCCAACGCTGAATACAATGCTCTTCGCACGGCGAAGTCTGCCGTTTTCAGCGACTATCTCCGACCTGCCGCTGTCGAGAATTTTTCCCTCAGCGGTGAGCTCCCAGTCGATACCCTCTGCTGAGAATCCCGGCTCGGTGCTTGAAACGAGCAGCCCGCATTCGATATTCTCGGAAGCGCTCCATACGAACTTGTCCAGCTCCGCAAGAACAACTGTTTCATCGCAGAACTCACGCCACTTTCCGGGAGTAACAAGTCCCTTGGACTTCATATGTGCATTGAGAATTCCCACCGTTGCAACGCCCTGACCGGGGAAATCCTGAATGTCCAGGAGCTGGAAGCCGCTCATCATGGAGCTTCGCAGTGCCGTTTCGATATCACGGCGGTAGCAGTCCACTGCGAGGGCGCCGGAAGCATTGAAGAAGTCCCTCCATTTGTGCAGCATTCCTGCTTCCTCAAGACTTTTCCTGTATGCTGCGTAGGCCTCGTGGCGTACCGGACCCGTGTAGTCGCTTATCTCGTCAAAATCCGGGAAAACCGCATACTGGCCGACTTCGTGAGAGATGACCGGAACATGCACGGAGATGTTGTCCCAGCTTTCCGCCCTGACTTTCTTCATCTCGGTACCGTACTGTATCATGATCTCGCCGTTCTCGTCTATCACCTGCGAGCCGCCCAGCGCCGCCGCTTCGTCTATCAGCGGGTCGTAGTTGTGCAGACTGTTCGGGCGGTCGGTCTGGATATGACCCTGCGGAGCGTCACACATGGCGTAGCTGCCACGTATCAGCCGGTCGTGGCCAAGCCGCACGCCGCTGAAGAAATCCTCCTGCTCCAGCACGCAGGGAACGAACTGGAAGTTGTTTGAGCCGCCGGCATAGAGCTTGTCGGGATAGTCTGACCTGTAACCGGCGATAAGCTCGTTCAGGCGATCCTTGCTGCCCCAGAGCTCGTTGCCCATGCTCATCATCACGAAGCTCGGGTGGCTGCCGAATTCACGCAGCATGCGCTGTCCCTCTTCCCGCAGGAATTCGTGCTCTGCGCCGAATTCGTCCGGGATAGTTCCCCAGAAAGGAAGCTCCGGCTGGAGGTACAGACCGAGCTCGTCCGCCGCTTCAAATGCCGCCTCGGGAGGGCAGCAGGTGTGGTAGCGCACATGGTTTATGCCGTATTCGGCGAGGGTACCGAAGAATTTCAGCCAGCTTTCACGGTCAGTTGGCATGAAGCCGGTCCGGGGGAATACAAGCCCGTCGTGCTTGCCACGCAGGAAGATCTCCCTGCCGTTGACCAGCAGCGTGCGGTCGCTGTGAGAGAGCCGCCGTATCCCGACCTGCACCTGCCTTGTATCTCCGCCGCAGGTTATTTCCAGCGTGACGGTATCCGGCGTGTCGTCGCTCCATCTGGGGACGTCAGTGGAGAGGGAGATGTCGCATTCAAGCGGCTTGTCAGAGGTGAATTTCACGGAGCCTGCGCCGTATTCGTGCTCGCTGTCGTAAACGTGGAGCTCCATGGTGCCACACTTTTCGCCGAGTATTTCCGCCCGGACATGCAGCGTGCTGAAGTCCTCTGAAACATATGCGTAAACGCTGTCAGCAAAGGTATGGAACGCCCGGAGCTCTATCCTGCCGACAATGCCGTTCCAGTTTGTCTGGGTGTCCCGGGAGGTCAGGTGACCGCCGCCGGTGGGGTAATCTGTGTTGTCCACGCAGACTATCAGCTCATGTGTACCGGCGGGGGTGCCGGTGAGGTCGTAGCGGTGCGGCGTGCAGAGGGAGCAGTAGCTGCCGATCTCCTTGCCGTCAAGGTATACTGTGGTCTTTCGGGAACGCTCCAGGAAAAGCTGGAGGTGTTGCTCTGCCATTTCCGGGGAAATGACCATCGCGCGGCGGAACCATGCGAAGCCCTCGAATTTGTGCAGGTCGGTAAGGCAGCCGTATTCTGTTTCGGTGTTGAGCTTACCGAGCCCGGCGTTGGAAGTGGAGTTTGGCAGGGTGATCCTGTCGGGGTATTTTTCGGGCAGGGAAGCGGCCTTGCTTTCGTCAAGAAAGACCTCCCACTGTCCGCTCAGATCGTTGATAATCATAGTGACCTCCTGTGGTTTTTCTATTGCTATTATATAGGAAAAACCCGGGGAAATCAAGAGGTTTTCCCGAATAAAATAAAAACCGGGCAGATAAATCCGCCCGGCCAGACTGTCGAAAAACTAATCAAAAACTTGCGTAGCATATTGAAAGTTTTCGGTCCAGCCTCCAGTATACGCCTTGAAAACGCTTCGCTTCCGGCGTATACTGCAAAAGGCTGGCAGGTCGAGGGCGGCGCCCTCGTCTGCCGTTAGGCACGCACTTCGTGCTTAGCCTTTGCAGACGGCGAAATCTCTTACGATTAAAAAGCGCTAAAGGGGTGTGGGCAGGGGGCAGACTAAGCCCAGCCACAGGCTGGGCGTGTCTGGTAAACTAAGAGTTTTCCCCCACTGTTTCTTTCAAACTTTCTGCCGTAATGACTTTTTCGACACGCTGACCGGGCAGATAACTCCGCCCGGCAATTACCATATTATGTTCAGACTGCGAACTGGCTGTTGTACAGATTTGCGTAGAACCCATTCTGTGCAAGAAGCTGTTCATGGTTGCCCTGCTCGATGATATGACCGTCCTTCATGACGAGTATGACATCAGCCTCACGAATGGTGGAAAGGCGGTGTGCAACTATAAAGCTGGTCCTGCCTTTCATCATCTTGGCGAAGGAGTCCTGTATCTTTATCTCGGTACGGGTATCTATCGAGGAGGTAGCCTCGTCCAGAATGAGCATAGGCGGCAGGCAGAGCATGACACGTGTTATGCACAGAAGCTGCTTCTGACCCTGGGAAAGACTGCCGCCGTCCTCACCGATGACCGTGTCGTAGCCCCGGGGCATTCTCTTGATGAAGCTGTGGGCGTGGGAAGCCTTTGCGGCTGCGATTATCTCTTCCTCGGTGGCGTCTGGCTTGCCCATGATGATGTTGTCACGGATAGTGCCGGATTTCAGCCAGGTTTCCTGGAGCACCATGCCGTAGCTTTCACGCAGGCTGCGGCGGGTCACGCTGCGGATATCGTTCCCCTCTACGTTTACGGAGCCGCCGTTTACGTCATAGAAGCGCATGAGCAGGTTGATGATGGTGGTTTTTCCGCAGCCGGTGGGTCCGACTATTGCTACACGCTGACCCGGCTTTACAGCAAGGCTGAGATCCTCTATCAGCTTCCTGTCAGGAACATAGGAGAAAGACACGTTGTCGAGCTTTACGCTGCCCTTTACGTCCATGAGGGTAACGGCGTCCGCCGGTTCGCTGACCTGGGGCTTTTCCTCGATGAGCTCAAACAGCCTTGAAGCGCATGCGAGTGCGTTCTGGAGCTCGGTGATAACGCCGGAGATCTCGTTGAACGGCTTGGTGTACTGGTTCGCATAGGAAAGGCAGCATGCAAGCTGACCTACACTGAACGCACCGCCGGTGGAAATGCTCATAAGGGCGCCGCACAGTGCAACTCCTGCATAAACCACGCTGTTGACAAATCTTGTGGAGGGGTTGCTGAGGGAGGAGAAGAACGTAGCTTTCAGGGAGTAATCCGCAAGGCGGTCGTTGATCCTGTCGAAGTCCTCCAGGGACTTTTCCTCATGGGAGAACGCCTGGACGACTTTCTGATTTCCGATCATCTCGTCAATGAAAGCAGTCTGCTGACCTCTGGTTTCGGTCTGTAAGCGGAACATTCGGTAGGTGCGGCTTGCGATGAACTTCGCCACGAAAAGCGACA
This sequence comes from uncultured Oscillospiraceae bacterium, assembly GCA_934454435.1. Taxonomy (GTDB): domain Bacteria; phylum Bacillota; class Clostridia; order Oscillospirales; family Ruminococcaceae; genus CAG-115. The sequence continues at coordinate 12,816 of CAKSGA010000025.1, forward strand.
GCGGAGTTGTAACGACTACCACCAGCGCTATGGGCCAGTTTATCGTGAACATGAAGATCAGCGCACCCACAATGGTCGCAACGCCGGTGAAAAGCTGCGTGAAGCCCATCAGCAGACCCTCGGAGAACTGGTCGGCGTCTGCGATGACACGGTTCACGATGTCGCCGTAAGGGTGTGAGTCGATGTAGCTCAGCGGGAGCACCTCAATGTGGCGGAAAGCCTCGTTCCGTACATCTCTTACAACATGGTAGGCTACACGGTTGTTTATAGCGTTCATCACCCACTGGATCATGGCTGTGATACCTATAATGACAGCGGTGGCTATGAGCTTTTCAGAAACCTTTGCGAAGTCCACGGCGCCCTTTCCGGTTATTTCGTCGATGGCGTCGCCGATAAGGACGGGAGCATACAGAGTCAGCGCAACGACTATGGCTGCGAGTATCATGGAAAGCACCATGAAGAACCCGTGCCTGCCGACGTATTTCAGTACCTTCTTCATCGTGCCCTTGGGAGCGGTCTGCCTTGTTTTCTTTGTGTTTGCCATTTATACCGCCTCCTTCTTGAACTGTGAATTGTAGATCTCGTTATATACCGGGCAGTTCTCAAGCAGCTCGTCATGCCTGCCTATGCCTGCTATCTTTCCATCGTCCAGCACGATTATCTTGTCGGCGTGCTGTATCGAGGAGGTCCTCTGGGAAACTATGAACACGGTCGGGTCGCTGTCCATCTCACGAATGGACTTTCTCAGTGCTGCGTCCGTTGCAAAGTCCAGTGCGGAGGCGCTGTCGTCCAGAATGAGTATCTCGGGCTTCCTTACCAGCGCCCTTGCGATGGTGAAGCGCTGCCGCTGACCTCCGGAGAGGTTCTTGCCGCCCTGTTCTATCTCGTAGTCCAGACCGCCCTTGCCAGCTATGACGTCGGCTGCCTGGGCTGTTTTTGCGGCTTCCATTATCTCCTCGTCGGTGGCGTCGGACTTGCCCCACTGCATGTTCTCACGGATAGAGCCCTTGAACAGCACCGCCTTCTGCGGAACAACGCCTATCTTCATGCGGAGCTCCTCCGGATCGAAGCTGTCGGCGTTCCTGCCGCCGATGAGCACTTCGCCGCCGGTGGCATCATAGAAGCGGGGTATCAGGTTCACGAGAGAGGACTTGCCGGAGCCCGTACCGCCGATTATCCCGACGGTTTCTCCACGCTTTACCGCAAAGCTCATGCCGGTCAGGGAGTCCTCGCCGGCGTTCGCATACTTCAGGGAAACATTGCGGAACTCAACGGCGTATTCCTCGCTGCCGTGGAGGCCCCTGTCATCGGAAACTGCCTGGGAGGAGTGTATCTCGAATATGGACTGTACACGGTTCCCACAGGCAACGGACTTTGTAAGGCTGATGATGAGGTTCGCCAGCTTGATGAGCTCGACCAGTATCTGGGACATGTAGTTGTACAGCGCAACGACGTCGCCCTGGAGCAGTGTGCCGTTGTTTACCTGGTCAGCGCCGGTCTGAATGAGCCAGATTATTGCAAGGTTGATTATAACGTAGGTCAGCGGGTTCATCAGTGCGGAGATCCTGCCGACGAACTTCTGTGAAGAGGTGAGGTGTTCATTGTGCTGCGTAAAGGACTGTACCTCCTCGTCCTCCTTGCAGAAAGCACGGATAACACGCACGCCGGTGAGGTTCTCACGGGTTATGCCGAGCACCTTGTCCAGCCTGGACTGCACTTTCTTGTAAAGCGGAATGCACCACAGCATTATTCCGAAAACAACTACGGAGAGCACCGGGATAGCCGCAACGAAGATAAGCGCCGCCTGGACGTTTATCGTGAACGCCATTATCATCGCACCGAACACAACGAAGGGCGAACGCAGCAGCAGGCGGAGAGTGAGGTTCACGCCGTTCTGTATCTGGTTCATATCGCTGGTCATTCTGGTGATTAGGGTGGAGGTACCGATGTTGTCTATCTCAGTCCAGGAAAGGGACTCGATGTGCTTGAAGAGTTCATGCTTTACCTTTGTGGAGAAGCCCACCGCAGCCTTTGCAGCAAAATACTGCGCAGTGATGGAGAATGCAAGTCCCACGATACCGAGCCCTACCAGCAGGCATACCATGCCAACAACATAGCCGGTGTCATTGTTTGCGATACCGTTGTCGATTATGCTTGCGATAATGAGGGGCACGAACAGCTCCAGCAGTGCTTCAAGCAGCTTGAAGAGCGGACCGAGCACACATTCTTTCTTGTAGCTTTTAATGTGTACAAGCAGTTTGAACAAAATTATTACCTTCCTTTCGATTATGTACTTGACAAAATACAATTAATAGTATATCATAAAAGAGAAATATTTGAAAGGTATAACCTGTAAAATAAATATACTTTTTTCGTATATAATTAATACTCTGGAAATATGGAGGCAGTGATGGATCTGAAACAACTGCGGTATTTTGTCACCGTTGCGGAGGAGGGCACGATAAGCGCCGCCGCAAAGAAACTGTACATGTCACAGCCGCCGCTTAGCACGCAGATGAAGCTGCTGGAGCAGGAGATAGGCTGTCCGCTGTTCGAGCGTGGGCAGAAGCATATAAGGCTGACTGAAACAGGAAAGGTGCTGTATGACCGGGCGCAGAACCTCCTGCGAATGGAAGCCAGCATGCGGCAGGATCTTGAAGCCTGCTCCCGCATGGAAAAGGACACGGTAAGACTGGGCGTGGTGTCGTCGGTGATATGCACCCATGCGGGGGACTGGATATCGGGATTTATTGCGGACAACAGCAGCGTGAGGTTCGAGCTGACCGAGGCGAATACATACTCGCTTCTTGAAAAGCTGCGGGCAGATATAATCCACGCAGCGCTGGTCCGCACGCCCTTTGCGGAAAGCGAACTGGAGGTACACGGTCTGCTGCGTGAGAAGATGATCGCAGTCTGCCCGAAAGGGACTTTTTCAGGCGGCGTGACCCTTGCGGAGCTCTCCACGCAGCCGCTTATATTATACCGCAGATGGGAGAGCATTATAAGGGACACGTTCAGCTCAATGGGCCTGGAGCTTCACTGTGTGTGCATATGCGACGACGCAAGGACCGTGGTAGGAATGGCGGAGCGCTCAGTTGGGTGCGCTATCGTCCCGCAGTCGGCGGCGGGTCTGGTGCACCGTGAACAGGCGGACTGCGTGGAGCTACCGGACTGCCCGGTTGAAACCGAAATTGTGCTTGTACACAAGTCCAACGCATATATCCCGGAGAGTGTTCGGCGATTTATGCAGTATGTCGTGGAGTGCGTTCAGAAATGAAAACAGGCTGTGATCTTCGGATCGCAGCCTGTTTTTTTATGAGTTCCTTCAGGAAGTATGCACGGTAAATGTGATAGAGATCGTGTCAACGTAGGTTTTCTGACCCAGGTTCATGATCTGTGCGGTGCAGTCGGTTAAGTCGCCGTCGGGAGTACGTGCTTCCTTTGGCAGACTGGACACCCATGCATTATAGAGGTTCACACGGGTGCAGTGCTTGTCGTCACTGGTGGTGAACTCCCTGCCGTCAAGCTGATAGGGAGCATTATTGATAAGTATCTTGTCGATGGTGATTGTGCAGCCCGGGAAGAGGTCCTCGCCGTTGGAGATACCCAGCGCAGCGAACGCAACGCCATTTGCTGAGCCCGCTCCGGTGAAGTCAAGACTGACGGTGTATGTGCCCTCGCCGGTGATGAGCGCATTCGTTTCCTTTATGCCCTTGGTCTTGTTGGTGGGGTCGTACTGGTCGCCGACGCTGTAGCACTTGGTGTAATCGGCGCTCTGGTACATTATCCATGCGATGGCTGCGTCGTCAGAGGGAGCAAGATCAACGTCCTCCATAGCGCTGTCCTCGGCCGCCTGGCGGGTCTCTTCGATACGGGTCCTGGCTTCGGACTTTATATCGTCAACAGACTTGCCCTCTTCGCTGGAGTAAGCACGGCTGCTGAACAGCTCTGCAAGACCCTCGTCTGAAAGAGTGTTTGTCATGCGCTTGTAGAAGTTGCTGCAGTCCCACAGAACGGGGCATAAGTCGTAAAGGTCGCAGTTGTCCATGAGGTTGGAGTAGAACAGTTCAGTGTCGTCCTTTATGCCGCCGTTCTTCTTCATTACAGCGTATTCGCCGATGACCACGCCGTAGCCCTGGTCTGAGAACTTGCTGAGCTTCTCGAACAGGCCGTTCATCTCGTCATAGTCCCCGGGGGAGCCCCACTGGTTCACACCGTCGGTACCGCAGTAGTCCCAGGGAGTGTAGTAGTGCACCGAGAGGAGAAGCTTGCTGTCGGCGGTGTCCTCCGGCATTACGAAGCGGTCGTCGCAGGTCTTGGTGATGTCGGTGTTGTAGCCGGCTATCAGCAGGAAGCGGTCGGAGTTCTTTCCGCCCAGGGAGCGTATAGTCTTTACGAACTCGCTGTTTATCTCGTTGGTCTTTTCGTAACATTCACTTTCGGTCAGGACGCCCCTGGAGCCGGTGATGTCCTTGTCGTTCAGCCGGTCGCCGAGCTCCTCGTTTGCAGACTCGAATATCAGCTTGTAGGAGCGGTCGGCGAAGTGCTCGCCTATCTGTGTCCACATGGACTTGTACATGTCCATTGCCTGGTCACGTACCGCCTGGTCAGCGGCACCGAACATTCCCCACCAGCTTCCGTCCCAGTGGTCGTTGATAATGACGTACATGTCGGCGTCCAGAGCCCAGGTCACTACCTCGTCCACACGGTCCATAAGACGGCTGTCGATGGTGTAGTCGCCGCTTTCAAAGTACATTCCGTTGGTCCAGGCTATCGGGATACGAATGGTGTCGAAGCCGGCGTTTTTCATGCCCTGTATCATTTCCTGGGTGGTCGTGGGCTGTCCCCATGATGTCTCGGCGAGCGTAGGACTTGATCCGCTGAGATATCCCTGATGGTTGTACGCCTCCAGCGTGTTGCCGAGGTTTATTCCGTTTCCCATTGCCCTTATGACTTCCAGTGACGTCATGGTGTTGCCGGAAGCATTGTCGGGCTGGGGATCTTCGCCTGCGTTTGATGCTGCCGTGCTGTCGCTCCCGGAGCTGCTGGGTGAGCTATCCGTGTTTCCGGAGCTGCTTGCTTCGGACTTTGAACAGCCCGTGAGCGCCATTATGCCCGCAAGAGCTGCGGCAAGTATCGAATTCCTTATGCTGATCGAGTTCATTGAAACCTCCATATTTAAGTATAGAATGCCAGCTAAAACGATTACACATATTCTATCACATCAAAATGATAAATTCAAGCGGTTTTGTGAATATTTTTTATAGAAAGTGCCCAAAAGAACAAATCGTTATATTTCTCGGGAAAAAAATTCTGTTTTAATGCCATAAAATGACACATTCGCTTGATTTTTCGGAGGATTTGCACTATAATATATTAAGGTCACCTCTAAAACCCTTGTTTGAGTGAAAATGTGTATAGCACGCCGCCTGCTTCTGTCAACGAACGAAATTTCTGATGCGACGGCGTCCATGTCGTCGCTCGGTTATTTCACTCTGCAACATCGTGTGCCCCTCCTCGCATTCGGCGCACTCTACCCATTTTCCCTTTTCAAACCGGTTTTTAGAGGTTCCCTTCAGAGAAAAGGCAGGTAAGAAAATGAAAAAATTTGTAAATAAAGCTCTGGCAGATACCGGGAATTTATCAGAAAGCGACCTGCAGGAAGTCAGACCGGATTACGTCAAGTGGCGTAAAAGGCTGTTCTATCTGAATCTGGTCATTGCAGTGATAGTTTTCGTGATGGAGATTTTCGTTAATATAATCCTCATCGTGGAGGACAAGGTGGAAACCGGTTTTTTACGGCAGTGTGTCCTGTACTTGCTGAGACCTTCCGGGCTGGATTTTCTCGCTGTTCTCACCGACCATATACTGCTGAAACACTTCCCTGAGAAGAACTGGCTGCTCAACTACACTATGGTGCTGACCGTCGCATTCATGTGTACCGTTATTGCCGTGACGCACTACGTTTTTTCGATAACCATGACGGTATTCGTGATGCCGGTGCTTCTGACGGTTATCTTCGGGAACCGGCGGCTTGCGGACACCACTGCGCTTTTCTGCTGCTTCGGGCTTCTGCTCGCTGTGACCTGGCGCTGTATTGACGGTACGGAAACAGTAAAGTATTACGTTATTCCTGAAATGGTCATTGCACTGGGCCAGATACTTATTTCGGTGATAGTTGCCAGGGTGCTTATCTCGATTATGGAACAGCAGAACAGAAAACTGCTGAACGCCATCGCCAAGGAGAAGCGCTCCCAGGAGGAAGCCCTCGCCGCAAACAGGGCGAAGAGCACGTTCCTTGCGAACATGTCGCATGAAATACGCACGCCTATCAACGCAATCCTCGGCATGAATGAGATGATACTGCGTGAGGAAAAGGACCCGGAGATACGCAGCTACTCCGAGAATATCCGGACCGCCGGAAGCTCGCTGCTTGCCATAATCAATGATGTTCTGGACATCTCAAAGATAGAATCCGGCAGGCTGGAGATAGTAACCAGCGAGTACGAGCTGAGCTCCCTTGTGAGCGACTGCTGCAGCATGGTGGCTGTACGTGCCCGGGATAAGGGACTTGACCTCAACGTAGTATGCGAGGGCACAGTCCCACTGAAGCTCCAGGGTGATGAAACGCATATCCGCCAGGTAGTGGTGAACCTCCTGACCAATGCGGTAAAGTACACCGAAAAGGGGTCCGTTACCCTGAGAGTGAGCGGCAGCGTTACTGAGGACATATGTCAGCTCAGGTTTTCCGTCAGGGATACCGGCATAGGAATTTCTGAAGAGGACCAGAATAAGCTGTTCGATCAGTTCCAGCGTCTGGAGCTCATGCATAACCGGAATATCGAGGGCACCGGGCTGGGTCTTGCGATAGTTAAGAAGCTCAGTGACCTGATGGGGGGAAGAGTGACTGTCCACAGTTCACACGGCGAGGGCAGCGAGTTCACCTTTGAGCTCCCGCAGAAGCTGGGCAGCGATCCGGAGTATGGCAAGATAAGCGTGAATTATTCTTCGACCGGGCAGAGCGTATATTCGCATTCCTTTGAGGCACCGGACGCACATATACTTGTTGTGGACGATCTTCCGGTCAATCAGCTTGTGATCGTGAACCTGCTGAAGGATACCCGTATACATATCGACACCGCAGGCAGCGGCAGGGAGTGCCTTGAGCTCTCCGCAAGGAAGCACTATGACCTTATCCTGATGGACCACATGATGCCCGAGATGGACGGTATAGAAACGTACCACCGGCTCCGCAGCGACAGCGCTTCGCCGAACTCCGCAACGCCGGTGATAATGCTGACGGCCAACGCCCTTGCGGGAATGCGTGAGGAGTATCTTGACGAGGGCTTTGCGGACTACATAACGAAGCCCGTCCGTGGAGAAAAGCTGGAGGAAGTCATCAGCCGAAATCTTCCGGCTGACCTGTTGCTTCCGCCCTCCGAGCCGGCAGAAGAGAAGCCTGCTGATACCGGGGCGTTTGCCGGGCTGACTGAAAAGCTCCCGCAGCTCAATATAAAAATGGCGATGATGTACTGCTGCGAAAGCCCGGAGCTGTATCTTGACATTCTGAAAGACTATTCTGACGGTGGGAGATACGAGCAGATGCAGCGTGCATTTGCGGAGAAGCGGTGGGAGGACTATCGTATATGTGCCCACTCGCTGAAGAGCACCTCCCGGACGATAGGGCTTGACGGGCTTTCCGAGCGTGCCCGGGCGTCTGAATTTGCCCTGAAGAACGGCTGTACCGGGTTCGCCGAGCTGAACCATGAAGAATTGATGAAAGAATACAGCGAAGCGCTGGATATCATCAGGGAATACCTGAACAGAAAGAAAGAGATCACCAATGCCTGAATTCATTGAAATAAACGACCTCAACGCCCCCGGCTGCGAGCTCTACACCCGCCTTACCGAAGCCCAGCTCCGTAACCGCCTGGAGCCTGAAAAGGGAATATTCATCGCAGAAAGTCCCAAGGTGATAAAGCTTGCGATAGAAAACGGCTGCGAGCTGGTGTCGATACTGACCGAGAAGCGCTGCCTTGACGGCTGCGCCAGGGAGATAATGGAGATTTGCGGAGATATCCCGGTTTACCTTGCGCCGGAGGAGGTGCTTTCCCGGATGACCGGTTACAGGCTCAACAGGGGAGTGCTCTGCGCCGTGCGCCGCCCGAAGCCACGTTCCGCTGAGGATATATGCCGCAAAGCCCATCGTGTCGCAGTCCTTGAAAACATTGTGGACAGCACGAACATAGGCGCCGTGTTTCGTTCTGCGGCGGCGCTGGGTATAGACGCAGTACTGCTGACCCCTTCCTGCTGCGACCCTCTGCTGCGGCGTGCTGTGCGTGTCAGTATGGGTACTGTTCTGCTGGTCCCCTGGGCGACCATTGGCGAGGAACCCTCGGACTGGCCCGGTAAGGGTCTGGAGCTGCTGAATTCCTGGGGGTTCAGGACCGCTGCGATGGCGCTGAGCGATCGTTCCGTCAGCATTGACGACCCACGGCTTGCTGCGGAGGATAAGCTGGCGATAGTTCTCGGCACCGAGGGTGACGGGCTCTCTCACAGCACCATTGCGGGCTGCGACTATACGGTAAAGATACCCATGTCACTGGGTGTGGACTCCCTCAACGTTGCTGCTGCGGGCGCTGTTGCGTTCTGGCAGCTCAGGTGGGATAAGGACTGATATGTACTTTCTTTATGAAGAGGGCGACGTGCTCAATCGCCCAGTGGAGTGCTTTTATTTTGACACGGCGTCAAAGTATTTCCCTGTGCACGCTCACTGGCATTTTTATATGGAACTTGTGCTGATGCTGGAGGGCAGCGTTGTGATGTCCAGCGGCTCTGAGAAATTCACGCTGAATGCGGGGGAGATGGTGCTGTTTCACCCGAAAGCGGTGCATTCCATGATGGAGGGAGCCGCCCGATATGCGGTCATCAAGCTGGATATCAGCCGAATGAACCTTACGCCCAGTTATGCGCCGAAGCTCCGCAGCATATTCCGCAGCGCCGAGAGAAAGGGCATGAACACACGGTTCACCCGTGATCAGACGGAAGCGCTCGGGGCGGAGGAGATCTTTGCACGGTGCATTGATGAGATGTCACGCCAGAAATACGGCTTTGACCTGGTAATAAGAACTGACCTGTACCGTCTGCTGATCAATATTCTGCGCTGCTGGCAGACCAAGGGCTTTTCAGTGGACAGCGAAGCCTACACCGAGGACTCAAAGTATGACATCTATAACATCACGGAGTACATTGATCAGCACCTGGCGGACGGCGTGCAGGTGTCGGAGGTCGCAGAGCAGTGCGGTATGAGCTATTCCTATTTCGCCAAGAAGTTTCTGGCGGTTTACGGTAAGACCTGCAAGGAATACATCGAGGAAATGCGAATATTCAAGGCGGAAGAGTTCCTGATATTCACCGATTTTGATCTGGACAGAATAAGCGCCGAAACGGGCTTCACGGACGCCCCGCACCTGATAAGGAGCTTCAGAAAGTTGCGTGGAGTGACCCCGAGAAGGTTCAGGCTGGATAACAAAAACGGACTGTAAAAGCTACAGTCCGTCTTTGTTAGCTTATTTACTTTACGCCCCGCACTCCGGTGATGTCCTTGATAACTTCGCCTGCGATGATAAGTCCGACAACTGATGGGACGAAAGCGTTGCTGCCTGGTACCTGGTTGCGCTGGGTGCATTTGCGTGCGGTCCCGGGAGGGCAGATGCAGTTCTGCTTGCAGCTTATCGCCATGTCGTCCACCGGCGTCATTGGCTTTTCGGTGGAGTATACGACTTTCAGCTTGCGTATGCCACGCTTTTTCAGTTCATAGCGCATTACCCTGGCGAGAGGGCAGACTGACGTGCTGTAAATGTCCGATACCTGAAACCGTGTGGGATCGACCTTGTTCCCGGCGCCCATGGAGCAGATTATGGGCGTACGGCATTTGTCGGCATTCATTACAAGCTCTATTTTTCCGGTTACTGTGTCTATGGCGTCAACAACATAGTCGTATTGTGTGAAATCGAACTGGTCGGCGGTCTCCGGCATGTAAAAGGTCTTATATGTGTTGATGGTCATGTCCGGGTTTATCTCCAGAAGGCGCTCCTTTGCAACATCTATCTTGAGCTTCCCGACGGTCTTTCTGGTCGCAAAAATCTGGCGGTTGATGTTGGTAAGGCAGACACGGTCATCATCTATGAGGTCAAGGGTGCCTACTCCGCTTCTTGCGAGGGCTTCCGCTGTAAACCCGCCGACTCCGCCTATTCCGAATATCGCCACACGGGAATTTGCAAGCTTCTCCATTGCTTCTTTCCCGAAGATCAGTTCTGTTCTTGAAAACTGGTTAAGCATGTGTGTGCTCCTTTTCTTATAAAACATATCATTATGATATATTATAGCCTATCATGGTCCCGTTGTCAATACATGACCCGGAGAATTTTGATTTCAGATTGTACGTTTATGCGTTAATTTGCACAAATTCAATATTGCCAGATTGTAACTTCCGATAATTTAAGGAATACGTGCGTTATGTAACATTAGGTGTATCATTATTTTGCATAAAAATATAGAAATATTTGAAGAATGCTATTGCTTTTTTGGAAATTGTGTGATAGAATAGTGATAATAGGGTTCAGGTATAACCTAATGTTACGGCTTAATCTCTTTTGATTTACCTAATTTACCTAAATAATCGTGAAGGAGGACTTTCATGTCCCCGAAGCTCAGTGAACTCATCACATTATTAAAAGGTCACAGGGTCTTTATACAGACGCATAACTTCCCCGACCCCGACGCAATAGCAAGCGCATACGGTCTGCAGGTGCTCCTGGAGCGGTTCAAGAT
>CAKSGA010000026.1 GCA_934454435.1 uncultured Oscillospiraceae bacterium
CTGATGTTCTCTTCCTTAAGACCCAGGGAGAGCAGGAAGTTCTTGCAGTAGCTTCTCCAGTACTGGAACCACTCGAGGTCTGTGCCGGGCTTGCAGAAGAACTCGAGCTCCATCTGCTCGAACTCACGTACACGGAAGATGAACTGACCCGGGGTTATCTCGTTACGGAAGGACTTGCCCACCTGCGCAACGCCGAAAGGCACCTTTTTGCGGCTCGTGCGCTGAATATTTGCAAAGTTTACGAAAATACCCTGCGCAGTTTCAGGACGGAGATATATCTCGTTCTTGCTGTCCTCGGTAACGCCCTGGAACGTCTTGAACATCAGGTTGAACTGGCGGATATCAGTGAAATTCGTGGAGCCGCAGTTCGGGCACTTTATGCCGTTGTCCCTGATGTATGTCATCATCTGCTCGTTGGTCCAGCCGTTTGCGTCGCCGCCGTTGTCCTCAATGAGCTTGTCGGCACGGTGACGGGTCTTGCAGTCCTTGCAGTCCATCAGCGGGTCTGAGAAGCCGCCTACGTGGCCGGAAGCCACCCAGGTCTGCGGGTTCATCAGAATAGCGGAGTCAAGTCCTACATTGTACTTGTTCTCCTGAATGAACTTCTTGCGCCATGCGTTCTTGATGTTGGTCTTGAGCTCAACGCCGAGGGGGCCGTAGTCCCAGGTGTTTGCGAGTCCGCCGTATATCTCACTGCCGGGATATACGAAGCCTCTGCCCTTACAGAGGGCAACGATCTTGTCGAGGGTCTTTTCTGTGTTGTTCATGTTGATTTCCTTTCAGCCCTGCATGGCTTGCAGGGACAGTAGATTGTTATCAGTTCTGTTCAGAACGATCATACTTGTATAGTATAACTCAATTTTGCCGATAAGTCAAGCGGAATTTGAGTTCAGGCGATGGTGACGCCCGCCGGGGATATAGTCACGGTGGTGTGTATCACCGCTGCTGAGCGCTGCCCGTGGACCTCTCCGGTCCCCGAAAGGTCGCAGGCGGCGAGCCATTCTCTCAGTGCCGCCATCATCAGGAAGCCCGCCGTGAAGCTGCTTCCGCCGCATATCACCCTTACGGTCCCGCCGGCGGAGGTGAGCTTCTGCGCCAGTGCGAGCGCCTGTTCAGCGCAGCTCCCATCAGAGCCCGGAGCTATGATTATGTCCGTACTTTCGGCGGCGGTGTTTTCGTCCCGGCGGACAAGCAGCGTGTGCTTCTTTGCGGAGAGCTTGTAATTTATCCTGCGCAGCGGGTCGCCGGGGACGTACTCCCGGTGCTCGAACCCGGGCATTCCCCCGGACACCGCAGACTGCCCGTATTCCTCGTCATCATCGGACGGCAACAGGCTGAGCGGCACCTCGGGACCCGTGTAGTCCACTATTCTCGGCAGCACCGCCGCAGCCACCGGCTCCGGCCGGACGGGAGAAAGGAAGTACACCGCCCCGATGAAGTCCCGCAGGACTATCTCGTTTATTTCCAGTGAGTTAAGGCAGCACTGCTGCGCCGGAAGCGTTATCGTGACGACCCCATCTCCGCCAAGTAAGGAGCAGCGTGCGGTGAACTCTTCTCCGAGAAAGCTCCCGCCGACCGTGATAAAGGGCAGCAGGCAGAAGCCCTCGCCCGTGAAACGGAGCTCCACGCTTATCTTGTCGCCGACATGATATATCCCCTGACAGCCGGTGCAGCTCACCCTGAAATGCTTCTGGGAAACGGCGCAGCTTATCACTGAAAACAGTGCCGTCACCGTGATGACGGCTATCAGCACGAAGCCGCATTCCCCGCTGATGTAGAGCATCACCATCGCTGCAAAGGCTATCGCTTCTATCCAGCCTGCTATGCTCATCTTCATCATCTCAGCCTCCTTCTGCGGCGTTCAAGCGCTCTCAGGGAGTGCAGCAGGCCGCCCGGCGGGTCGGTTTTTTCGGGGGAGTAGAACATTTCGTCCGCAGCCCTGCATATCCTGTCGGCTTCGGCGGGCATGCTCAGGCGGTCGGTGAGTATCCTGCGGACCTCTCCGGCGGAAAGTCCCCTTTCATCGGAACCGGAAAGCTCCGCCGCCAGCCTTCGGGTGCGCAGATACACGCCCCTTGCCCTGCTCCTGCGGCTCCTGAACGGGTAGCTTATCGTGAACATCAGCCGCCCGAGCGGCTTCCTGAATATGAATATCAGCAGGGCAAGGACCGCAGTTCCCGCCGCAATGTACAGAAATACCCCAAGAGAGCCTTCTCCGTCGTCTGCGGGAGTGGCGTAGACAGTGGCGTCAAAGTCCAGCCAGCCGCCGCCGGATATGTATATCTGCGGCCATGCGTGCGCCTGGGCGTCAGTAACGCTGTACAGGTCGCTGACGGGATCGTAGATGTCATTGGAAAGCACGTAGCCCTCGCAGTACCTTGCAGGGAGCCCGGCGGCTCTTGCGAGCAGGGTCAGCGCCGTGGCAAAGTCGCTGCATATGCCCCGGCGGCTTTTGAACAGGAAGTAATCAACGCCGGTCTCCGCCGGGACGAAATCCATGTCGTACACGAAGCCGGCGTCCCTGAACCATGTTTCCAGCGCCCTCGCCTTGTCGTAGTCGGAGTAGCAGCCGGCGGTTATCTCGTCCGCAAGCGCCTGGAGCTCATCGCTTATGCCGAAAGTCCCGCAGCGGCTGTAGTAGGTGGAAGCATTCTGGAGATCCTCGGTCAGGGCGGTATATTCATTGGCAGATATGATGTCGCTGTAGTAGGCGTCGGATATCAGCAGGTCCATGTCGATCGGGCCATTGATACGCCGCATGAAATCCTCGTTATGATAGCTGGTGTTGCTGGAAAGGTAGTAGGTGACGTTCTCCGGCATGGCAGACTCGGTGAAGATGTCGTCCCGGGAGGTCCTGTAGGCGTAGCCGCAGCTTTCGGGCAGCATCACGTAGTTCGTCCCGGTGGGGTGGATTATCACGCTGGTGCGGGAGCCGTCACGGATAGATATCATGGTGGAGCCGCCGGAGGGATAAGGGACGGTGATGCCGTCCAGCAGGTCGATGTGCTCCTGCATGAGCTCGTCTTTATTGGAGAGCAGTGTGCTGAGGAACACGGTATTGTCAGACGCCTTTACGGAGTACTGCCAGCCGAGATGGCCGGTGTTGTACTTGTCGGCACGCCAGCCGTCCTCGTTATATGTGTCGAACGCCCAGCGCTTGAGATAGCCCGGGGTGTCCGTGCGTACGGTGAACAGCAGGTCCCCCCGGGGAGAATTGTTGCCGGTGTTCACCGAGGAGCGGGAAGCGAAGTTGGACAGTCCGGCTCCGCTGAAATACCCGTGGTTCTGGGGCACGAGCTGGTCGAGAGTGTCGAATATCGGGGAGCTCTCCGGGCGGGGTATCACGGAGCATACGAGCCCTATGATCACCGCTGCGGCGCCGGAAATGGCTAACCTGCGGCGGCGTGAGGAACGGTCCTCGAACACGGCGGAGCCCTCTGACTGCACCGGCACCGAAAGGTTACAGCAGGCGAAAATGAAGCAGCCCGCCATTATCAGCGTGAAGTACACCGGCAGTTCCCGGGCAGTACGGAACGAGAGTATCAGCGGAATGAACGTCAGCAGCATGAGGAAGCAGGGGCGTGGGCTGGTCACGGAGAAGTAGTACCCGATAAATCCTATCACCACTGAGAAAATTATGATGACAGCCGCCGCATAGAGCGGGTCGAACTGTGCCGAGGCGGTAAAGAGGAACGACATCATACTGTTGTCCTCGGTGGAGTACGCCCCGGCGATCGCCCCGACTGCCCACGCCGCAATAGTCATGCCGAACAGCACCAGGGTAGTTACGACCGGGTGTGAGCGGAACTTATAGAACAGCAGAAAGATGCCTGCGGTGAGCGCACACATTATCAGCGTGCAGGGCAGGAACTCCTTACGGCAGACGGCGTACATCAGTGCCGTGCACACCGACAGCAGGTAAAGCAATATCGGCAGCGGCGCAGCGCCGTCATAACGAATCCTTTTCTTTTTCATGTCACCTTACTTGAAATAGGAGTACAGGCGGCACATCATCATGCCGTTGTACAGCTTACGGTTCTTGTCGGCTTTCTGACCGAAGATATCCTCGAATTCCTCGTCCGGGGTGATGACGTAGAGCTGGCTCCCGTCCAGGGGGAGCATTCGCTCGCCCATTATGCGGTAGAGCTCACGTGCCTGTTCGGTCTCAAGCATTCGCTCGCCGTAGGGCGGGTTGGTGATGATCTTGACGTTCTCCGCCGGTTTTGTGAAGTCACGGATATCACGCTTTTCTGCGGTGAGCTTCATCAGCGGCGAAGCCTTTTTTGCGTTGGAAAGGGTCAGGGAAACGCACTCGCCGTCGATGTCATAGCCACAGGCACGGAATGCGGCGTCACGCTTTATTGCGCTCACCGCCTGCTCCCGGGCGGACTGCCAGGTCTTGTCGGGGATAAATCCCAGCCGCTCGGCGGCAAAGCTGCGGCTGAGCCCCGGGGCGATGTTCATGGCTTTCAGCCCGGCTTCTATCAGCAGCGTTCCGGAGCCGCAGAACGGGTCAACGATAACATCGTTCTCCCGCACTCTTGCGAGGTCGATGAGCCCGGCTGCGAGGGTCTCCTTTATCGGGGCGGCGTTGCTCTCACGGCGGTAGCCACGTTTGTGGAGCCCCACGCCGCTGGTGTCCAGCATGAGTGTGAACTCGTCTTTCATTATCGAGAAGCGTATCTGCGCCGTGGCGCCGGTTTCCGGCATGGTCTGCATTCCGTAGGCGCTGCACAGGTTCACTGCCATGGCTTTCTTGACTATCTTCTGGCAGGCGGGAATGCTCTTCAGGGTGGAGTTCAGCGAGTGCCCGGTGTTCGGAAAGGCTTCATACCGCCCGATGAAATCCGACAGCGGCAGCGCCCTGATCTTCTCAAAGAGCTCGTCGAACGTCCGTGCCCGGAACTGCCCCAGCACCACGCAGACCCTCTCCGCCGTGGACAGGCAGATGTTAGCCTTTGCGCAGAGGTCGGCGCCGCCGGTGAACATGACACGTCCGTCAGTCACCGTGATGTTCTCGCCGCCTATCTTCTTCACCTCAAAGGACAGCGTTTTTTCTATGCCGAAATGGCAGGGGGTGATATATGTGTACTCAGTCATTGGTTTCTCCATTTTCTGTTATAGTGATGTACTTTATATTATACCAAAATATTGCTTCAAAGTCAACACAGATGATTTTGAAAAAAGGTCACATCAGAAATGTTGTTGATCACTGTGAAAATTGCACATAAACAACTGACGAATTTAGTTTTGTTTGTCCAAATTCAACAGCTTGGACGAAAACTTGTTGCAAAAAAAACAAAGATAAGTTATAATAGAAACAGGTATAAACGGCGGCGCCTTAAATGGAAAAATAAATATGCCGTCCGTGAAAGGAGAAAATCTGAAATGGCACTGAAACTTATCGACAAATATCTGAGCAGCTTCGTTGCTGAGCACGAGCTGGACGCTATCGCACCAGCTGTAAAGGCTGCACATCAGCAGCTCGTTGACAGGAACGGCCCCGGAAACGACTTCCTCGGCTGGATAGACCTGCCCGTTGACTACGACAAGGAAGAATTTGCACGCATAAAGAAGGCTGCCGCAAAGATCAAGAAGGACAGCCAGGTGCTGATCGTTATCGGTATCGGCGGCTCCTACCTCGGCGCAAGGGCTGTTATCGAGGCTATCAAGTCCTCCCTGTACAACAGCCTGAAGAAAGACACCCCCGAGATCTACTTCATCGGCAATTCCATCAGCCCGACATTCCTGAACGAGGTCGTTTCCCTGGTAGAGGGCAAGGACTTCTCAGTAAACATAATCTCCAAGTCCGGCACCACCACAGAGCCTGCCCTGGCTTTCCGTGTATTCCGTGACATGCTGGTAGAAAAGTACGGCGAGGAGGGCGCCAAGGAGCGTATCTACGCTACCACCGATAAGGCAAAGGGCACCCTTAAGGAGCTCTCTGACAAGAAGGGCTATGAAACTTTCGTAGTTCCGGACGATATCGGCGGACGTTACTCCGTTCTTACCGCTGTGGGACTTCTCCCCATCGCATGCGCAGGCTGCGACATCGACGCACTCATGCAGGGCGCTGCTGACGCCCGCCTGGCTTACGCTGAGTGCGACCTCAAGACCAACGACTGCTACAAGTACGCTGCGCTCCGCAATATCCTCTACCGCAAGGGCAAGAGCGTTGAGATGCTCATCTCCTACGAGCCCAGTTTCGCAATGATGAACGAGTGGTACAAGCAGCTCTTCGGCGAGAGCGAGGGCAAGGACAACAAGGGCATCTACCCATCCTCCGCAGTATTCTCCACCGACCTGCACTCCCTGGGTCAGTTCATTCAGGACGGCTCCAGAGTTATGTTCGAGACTGTAATGCAGTTCGGGAAGCCCCAGAAGGAATTCTTCCTGAAGGACGATCCCACCAACGTTGACGGTCTGAACTTCCTCTCCAACCAGAACATGTCCGTTGTAAACCGCAAGGCTTTCGAGGGCACGGTCATCGCCCACACCGAGGGCGGCGTTCCCAATATCGTACTGGAGGCTCCGGAGCTCAGCGAGCACGAGCTCGGCTGGATCATCTACTTCTTTGAGAAGGCTTGCGCTGTAAGCGGCTACCTGCTTGGCGTAAATCCGTTCGACCAGCCCGGCGTTGAGAGCTACAAGAAGAACATGTTCGCTCTCCTCGGCAAGCCCGGCTATGAGTCCCAGAAGGCTGCGCTCGAGGCAAAGCTCGGACTCTGATCACGGCAATTAAGGAAAACGGCGCACCTGCACGTTCTCCTGGCAATATAAAACACATTCATGGAGGTTTACTATGATCAAGCTTATCACAGGCAAGAAGGGTACAGGCAAGACCAAGATCCTTATCGACGCTATCCACGAGGCAGAGAACAAGTCCAACGGCAATGTTGTTGCTATCCAGAAGGGCTCTGCGCTCAACACAGACATCACCCCCAAGGTTCGTCTGGTAAACATCGAGGACTACGCTGTTGAGGGCGTAGACGGTTTCTACGGCTTCGTTTGCGGCGTTCTCGCTTCCGACTACGACTGCACCGATATCTTCGTTGACGCTACTCTGAAGATCACCGGCAGGGATTACGCTAAGGTCGGCGAGATGTTCGAGAAGCTGGCTAAGGTTTCCGGCGACACCGCTGTTACCTGCACCATCTCCGCAGACAACTCCGAGCTGCCCGAGAGCATGAAGAAGTACATCGTTTGATAATTCAGATGATAACAGACCGGGAGCTCAGAGGCTCCCGGTTTTCTGTTATGGAGCACCTTTCCCTTTGCTGGCAATGGCTGATTTTCCCGACTTCTGTAGGGGATGGGCTTGCCCCTCCCGCAACATGATAATAGAATATCGTGCGGGAACTATGTGGATACTCCCCGGAGCAACACGCTGACTGAAACCCCGCTGCTGGCGTTCGTGAATATGAAAACAGACGCTGACGCATTATTCCCGGAGCATGCGATCGGTGCGCTGTGGGAGGGGCAGGCTCCTCCCCTGCGGGCGCTGAGCGTCAGCACATGGAGCGCACTTCATGGCGCAGTGCGTATATTGCATGACTGTACGGTTCTATTGTGATTTTTCCTGTTTTTGTCCACGGACGGTTCCCGGAAAATGCTTTTTTCACCAAAACCCACAGAAATTTTGAAAAAATGCGATAAAACCCTTGACAAAACGATTTTGTCATGCTATAATAATATGCGTGACTGTAAAAGGGTTCATTATATGAGCTCTTAGAGAAAGATCAATTAATATTAAGGGGGTGCAATAATGGCAGTTCCGAAGAGAAAGGTGTCCCGTGCAAGACGTGACAAGAGACGTTCACAGGTATGGAAGTTATCTGCACCGTCCTTCTCTCGCTGCAAGCAGTGCGGTGAGCTGAAGCTCGCTCACAGAGTATGCGGCAATTGCGGTTATTACAATGATAAGGTCGTTATCGCTAAGGAAGCGTAATTGCCTGACTTGTATGGCTGACAGAAATGTTTACGGGAAGTCCCTCCGGCTGTGCCGGGGGGATTTTTGCTTGTCAGCGGCGTTCTGCGGACGGCACCTTTTTTTGACGCTTTGCGTTTTTCGATTATTATCACAGAATATACAGTAAATTCCTTGAAATAGAACGGGAAATGTGTTATACTAATCTATATAGGCTTTTGAGATAAGGAGAAATATATGCAGGTAGTAGCAATTGTGGGCAGACCGAATGTCGGCAAGTCCACGCTTTTCAATAAGCTGGTGGGTCAGCGGCTCTCCATCGTGGACGACAAGCCCGGAGTCACCCGTGACCGTATATACAGCCGCTGCGAGTGGCTGGGACGTGAATTCATGCTCATCGACACCGGCGGTATCGAGCCCAAGACCGACGACGTTATCCTGGCGCAGATGCGTGAGCAGGCTATGCTCGCAGTAGAGCGTGCGGACGCTATCATCTTCGTCACCGATATCACCACCGGCGTCACCGCAAACGACAGCGACGTAGCTTCCATGCTGATAAAGAGCGGCAAGCCCGTTGTGCTTGCAGTCAACAAGGTGGACGGCATCGGCACTCCGCCGCCGGAGATCTACGAGTTCTATAACCTCGGTCTGGGGGAGCCGATCGCTGTTTCCTCCGTGCATGGCCATGGTACAGGCGACCTGCTGGAGGCGGTCTTTGAGAACCTCCCGCCGGAGCAGCCGGACGAATACGACGCCGACGCCATCAAGGTAGCCGTTATCGGCAAGCCGAACGTCGGCAAGTCCTCCCTGATAAACCAGATAGCCGGCGAGGAGCGCTCCATCGTTTCCGACATCGCCGGGACCACCCGTGACGCCATAGACACCGAGATACGCCGGGGTGACGACAGGTTCATCTTCATCGACACCGCAGGCATGCGCCGCAAGGCCAAGGTCACGGAGAACATCGAGCATTTCAGTGTTCTGCGTGCGCTGATGGCCGTGGACCGTGCGGACGTCTGCGTTATCGTCATAGACGCCACTGTGGGCTTCACCGAGCAGGACAGCAAGGTGGCAGGCTACGCCCACGACAAGGGCAAGGCGTGCGTCATCGCAGTAAACAAGTGGGACGCTGTTGAGGATAAGACCGACCGCACGATGCAGGACTTCACAAAGAAGCTCCAGGTGGATTTCTCGTTCATGTCCTATGCGCCGTTCGTGTTCATCTCTGCAAAGACCGGCCAGCGTATCGACAAGCTGTTCGAGCTGATAAAGTACGTCCGTGAGCAGCACTGCATGAGGATCTCCACCGGCGTGCTCAACGATATGCTGAACTATGCGACCTCCCGTGTCCAGCCGCCGTCAGACAAGGGCAAGCGCCTGAAGATATACTACATGACCCAGGCTTCCGTGTGCCCTCCCAATTTCGTTATTTTCTGCAACAGCCGGGAGCTGTTCCACTATTCCTATCAGCGTTACATCGAGAACCAGCTCCGGGAGACTTTCGGGCTGGAGGCTACGCCGATAAAGCTCACCATTCGTGAAAGAGGCGAATGATGGAGCGCATTCTGTCGGATTTCAGGCGCAGACGTTCCGGAATGCTGTTCCGGTGCGTGCTGAGCGCCCTGGCGGTGTGCGCCATCGCATGGGTGCCGCTGGCGTTCTCCGGCGGCTGGGCGGATTGGCTCCGGACGGTGTGGCTCGTTGCTGCGACAGTGATTTCAGCGGCGGCGCTGATACTGCTGGTCAGGGCTTTTGCCGAGATACTCGGCGTGGCGGTCAGCAGGCTGAGGGACCAGATAAGCGCATTCCCGGTAGAAGAACAGAAGCAGATATTCGCTGACTACCCCTCGGCAAAGTCATTGGGAGAACGCTGGCTCATGCCGGAGCATATCCTCTTCTACACCTACCGCCGTGCCGTTATCCTGCGGTATGACGCAATAAAGACCATCTCCCCGAAAAAGGACGGCGACCTGCTTCTCACCACAACCCAGGGGAACATCACCATGCCCGTAAGGCACGGGGAGAACGGCGGAATGATCTACGCCGTTCTCCGCAGCCGCAACCCCGCCATCACGGCGGAATTCGGCGGTACATCAAAAAAATCAGGCAAAGAAACCGAAAGGACATAACTCACATGACGTGGATCTGTTATATAATCATGATCGTAGTCCCCTACCTGCTGGGAGGGATAAATACCTCGATCATCGTCACAAAGCTGCGCTCCGGCAATGATATCCGTGAAATGGGCAGCGGAAACGCCGGGCTCACCAATACGCTGCGCACCCAGGGCAAGGCGGTCGCCGGTATCGTCCTTCTCGGGGACGTCGCAAAGGCGGTGCTCTCCGTGTGGATAGTAAGGCTCGCATTCCTGTTCATCGGCGGAGTGGATACCACCGTGCTCGAAAACGGCATGAACTGGGTCGGCTACATGGCGGGATTTATGGCGGTGGTCGGTCATGTGCTGCCGGTCTATTACGGCTTCCGGGGCGGTAAGGGCGTACTGGCGGCTATCTCCGCCATTTTCACACTGGACTGGCGCACCGGCTGCCTGCTGCTCGGCGTGTTCATTATCCTGGTGGCGATAACAAGGTACGTTTCCCTGGGCAGCGTGGTGGCTTCTTCGCTGTATTTCGTGGGGACCCTGGTGTTCGTTTACTTTATGGACGGCGACCCGGCGGGTATCGTATGCACGTTCATTGCGCTGTTCACTGAGGCTATAGTGATATTCAAGCACCACGGTAATATCCACAGGCTTCTCACCCACACGGAAAAGAAGCTGGGCGAGAAAGCAAAGTAATTCGGAGGCTCATCATGGCAAAGATAACGATACTGGGCTGTGGCTACGGCACTGCCCTCGGCGTATTATTCACGACCTACGGTCACGAGGTGGTGACCTGGACGAAATTCGAGAACGAGGCGGAGCTCCTGCGCACCGAGCGTGAGCACAAGCGCCTGCTCCCCGGCGTGATGCTGCCGGAGGCTCTCGGAGTCACCACAGACCCGAAGTGCGTGAGCGGCGCCGATATCATTCTTGTGGCGATACCCTCGCCGTTCTTCCGGGAGGCTGTGCAGACAGTCAAGCCCTACGTGGATAAGACTACCGTTGTGATAAACGTCAGCAAGGGTCTGGAGGGCAGCACCGGCTACAGGCTTTCCCAGATAATACAGGAGGAGCTGCCGGAGAACCCCGTGGGCGTTATCACTGGTCCCTGCCATGCAGAAGAGATCGCACGGCTGGTGCCCACCACAGAGGTATGCTCCAGCTACAATGACGGAGTTGCGGACTATATCCAGCGCACCCTCTCAAACGAGCGCTACCGTATCTACACCAACGATGACGTTGCCGGCTGCGAGCTCGGCGGCGTGCTGAAGAACCCTATTGCCCTCGGCTGCGGCATTGCCCGTGGAATGGGGCTCGGGGACAACACCGTTGCAGCGCTCATGACCCGTGGAATGACCGAGATAACACGTCTTGGCGTGGGACTCGGCGCAAACTGGAAGACCTTCACCGGCATGGCGGGCATAGGCGACCTTATAGTTACCTGTACCTCGCTGCACTCACGTAATTTCCGTGCCGGGAACCTTATCGGAAAGGGCGTTCCGGCGGCGGAGGCGGTCGCACAGGTGGGCACCGTTGAGGGCTACACCAGCAGCCGCATAGCGTTCCGACTGGCGCAGGAAAAGGGCATAGAGACCCCGATAATCGAACAGATAGTAAAAATATGCTATGAGGGCGGCGACCCCAAGAAGAGCATTTCCGCCCTTATGACGAGAAAGAGCAAGCATGAGCGTGAAGTGTTCTGGACAGACTGACACACGGGGGTAACACATGAACCAGAAGATACCGGCAACGATACGGGAACAGGTGCAGAAGCTCCGCCTGAGGGGCTGTATCATCGAGGACGAAAAGCACGCAGAGGAAACGCTGAAATACATCAACTACTTCCGCCTGGCGGACTATTTCGCTCCGTTCACCGTGTCGAAGGGGCGCTACGAAGAGGGCACGACTTTCGAGAATGTCCTGCGGGTGTACGAAGCGGACAGGAAGCTCCGCAGCATTCTTCTGGCTTCGCTGGAGGAAACCGAGATAGCCATGCGTGCGGCGGTGAGCAACTATCATGCACTGAAGTACGGCGCACTGGGGTATCTGAACCCGTCCACATTCGATTTCAGGCACAATCACCAGCAGTTCATTAACAAGGTGAAGCACCTTATAGAAGTCAACGATGACCGGGAGTTCGTGCGGCACTACAACTCGAAGTACTGCGGTGCGTTCCCGCTGTGGGTGGTGATGGAGCTGTTCAGCTTCGGCACACTGGCGTTCTTCTACAAGGACATGCAGAGCGGCGACAAGAAAGATATCGCCGAGAAATACTACGGCTGCTCCAGCAACGAGCTGGACAACTGGCTGTTCTGCCTGAACGAGCTGCGCAACTACTGCGCACATTACAACAGACTTTACGGCAACAGTTTCCCGGTCATGCCGAGAACTCCACGGAACATGGAGTTCCAGCTAAAGCCGGACGTTTTCGGCTATATAATGGTGATGAAGCAGCTCGCCCATCACCACGGGAACTGGAACGAGCGTGTAGTCAAGCCGGTCAGCAGGCTCATCAGGAAGAATTCCGACGTGCTGCGGCTGGACGACCTCGGCTTCCCGCCGGAGTGGGAGAGCATGCTGCCCTGGGATATCCCGGAGGAGCAATAATTCAGCACGGGTACTGCCGGGGCTTTGTGATACCGCTTGCGGCAGCATGAAGCCCCGTTCGTTTTTGAAGAAAGGGTGAGATGAATGTCCGATAAATTCCGGCTGATGATGGACAGCAAGGCCAGGACCCGGGAGGAAATAGAGCAGGAGTTAAACCGTATGATCGGGCTGAAGTCCCGCCCCGCAGCGCCGGAAGGCTCCGCCCCTGACGAGCAGGCGGTAAAGCAGTCCGTGAGGGACCGCATACGTGGTATAGTGGAGCAGTCCGTCAGGGACCGTATAAATGATATGGTGGACGAAACCGCCGGGCAGGCTCCGGAGGAGCCGTCCTACGGCGAGAGGATACCCCCAAGGCAGCAGCGCAACGAGGTGAACTACATCACCGGGGAGGTCTACCAGAAAAAGCCGCACCCTCCTGCGCAGACGCTGGAGCTTGACGAGCTCGCCTACCCGCCCTCCATGTACGATGACGAGCCGGAGGGCGCCGATATCCGCAGCCGCATAACCGAGATGCGCCGGCTCTGCCCGCACTTCGCCGGGAGCATTCAGCGGAAGATGGTAATTGAAGCGATGGTGAGCCAGGGAGAGTTCATGAAGGACGTCACTGACGATTTCAGCCGGAACTGCTTCTGCGCCATAGACCGCCCGATATACGGGGCGCTTTCTACCGACCAGCTCCGCACCTACTTCACCTGGCGCACAAATGTCCGCCGGGGAGTTTATACAAAGGCAGACCAGCCCTACGTGGCGCTGTACTGCTATGAGCTGCTGAATTTCATCGGCGTGGCTTCGGCGGCGGAGGCTCACTCACGGCTTTCGGAGGTGTGGGAGAACTGCCGCAGCTTCTGTCCGGAGCTCCAGGGGCTCATTCCGAGGTGGCTCAAGGACCTGAGGGCGTTCAACGACATTTCCGGCGTGGAGCCCTCCCCGGCGGAGCTGTGGGGCGCTTCCTGTGACGGGGACGTCATGGATATCCTGGAGCGCAGGTACTCCGGAAAGCTGGACATGCTGATGAAGAGATCGTCCTATGACGTCACGAAGAGCAAATTCTTCACGGAACAGAACCTGCCGCTCATCGACAAGGCGCTGGAATCTGCGCTGAACGCACTGGACGAATACTTCACAAAACGGGATATCACGATGTTCGAGCTGCTATGCGGCAGGCTGTGGAAGGACCATTCCTGGAAGCCGTTCGCCGGCGCTTATGTGGATATCCGCCGCATGGGAAAGTTCCATGCTATGAAAATAAGCCCGCTGGAGCAGTATGTCATAAAGCGTAACGAACCATGTCTTGAAACCTATGAGCCTGCTCCGTACCATTTCTTCATCGGGTGGACGATAAAGGGCGTTGAGAGCGTGCTCAGGAAGCGCACGGGGTTCCGCTACGGGCTGACCATAAACCTCGACCCGGTACTTGCGGATATGCGCAACCGTGACCGGCTGTATGCGGCGGTCAGCGACCCGGAGTTCCCCGATGTGGTGAAGAATGCGGTGGAGCGCTGGTGCGACAGCCAGGGAATATTCCCGCCGAAGAAGCAGAAGAAGCGTCCGGCGGTAAATTACGATGAGGTAAGGCAGGAGGCTCCCCGGGCTCCGGTGGTGATAGACGTCAGCAAGCTCGCCAGAATACGTGAGGAGGCTGACGAGACCACACGAAAGCTCATCATCGAGGAGCCGGAGACCGTAGAGCAGCAGGAGATCTCCGACCGCATGGCGGGCATTGAGGAGCAGCACTTTGATGAACAGGCTGCGGACTTCGCCGAGGATTACTCCGAGTATAACGTAGCAGCAGATATACTCCCGGAAAACACGGAACCACTTCCGGAAGATCTTCCGGAGGGCTGGGGCGGGCTCTCCCGGGAGCTGACGGAGCGGGACATTTCGCTGCTGACGGCAGTGCTGGAGGGAACGGCGGAGAGCTTCTGCCGGAGCTGCGGCGTCATGCCGGAAACGGAGTACGACCGCATAAACAGCAGCGCCATGGAGCACATCGGGGATATCCTGATAGAAAACGGCACCGTGATAGAGGACTATCAGCCGGAGCTTGAAAAACTTCTGGCATACAGGAAGGACAGAACTTGATAACAGTAAGAAGGGCACAGAAAAAGGACGCAGACAAGACGATAAAGCTTCTCAGCGAGGTGCTGGAGCTGCATGCGAAGCTCCGCCCGGATATATTCATCTCCGGCAGGACGAAGTACACCCGTGAGGAGCTGAACGGGATATTCAGCAATGACGAAACGCCGGTGTTCGTGGCGGTGGACGACAACGACGAGGTAGCGGGCTATGCATTCTGCGTGATGAAGCAGCCGCCGTTCTCCACGAATATGAAACCGGTCAGGACCCTCTACATCGACGACCTCTGCGTTGACGAAAACGTGAGGGGTCAGCATGTGGGCACTATACTGTTCGACCATGTGAAGAAATACGCAAAGGAACAGGGCTGCTATGACGTCACCCTGAACGTCTGGGAGGGCAACAACGCCCGGGAGTTCTACGACAAGATGGGAATGTTTGTCAAGGAAACCCAGATGGAGATAATTCTCTGATTTTTTGTGCTATCTGCTTTCCCTCCGGCTTTTCCGGGGGGATTTTTTTGTGTGTGATAATAGTAGATTTTTCGCTGATAATATGCTATAATACAAGAGTATTGTATTGTATCCCCGTTCATCGGGGAATGATAACAAGGAGGAAAATTCAATATGAACAGCGAAAAGATCCACAAGCTGGTAGGAACAGGACTTCTGACAGCACTGGTTGCCGTCGTTTACTTTCTGACGATGGGAATTACGGTAGGTCCGTTCAACATTACGTTTGCGCTCATTCCGATAGTAGTCGGGGCGGCGCTGTACGGCTGGGCTGCAGGCGGCTGGCTGGGACTGGTTTTCGGTGCGATGGTACTGTTCACCGGCGGCGCTAATGCGTTCCTGGTGATAAACGTTCCCGGCACCATAATCACGGTCCTGGTAAAGGGTGCGGCTTCCGGTATCGTTCCGGGGCTGATATTCAAGGCGTTCGACAAGCACGACCATCACCTGGCTTCCGTGCTGTCAAAGTCCGTTGACTCTGCACTCGACAGCGGCAGGAAGGAGCTCGCTCCGGGGCTCATTTACAGCACCCTCAGCAAGAGAAGCAGACTGCCTGCAACGGTATGCGCAGCTGCTGCGGCTCCTATTGTGAACACGGGTATATTCCTGCTGGGCTGCCTTGCGTTCTTCATGAGTACTATAAGCGAATGGGCGGCAGGCGCAGGTATCGAGAACGCCGGCGTATACATGGTAACGGCATTCGTTGGCGTGAACTTCCTGGTAGAGCTGGGCACCAATCTCCTGCTGAGCTCCGTGATAGTAAGAATTGTGGACATTGCAAAGAACAAGCTGTTTGTGACCCGCAAGCAGGTCATATAAAATTAAAGGAGCAGCAATGATACTTGCGATAGATATAGGCAATACGAATATCGTCCTCGGCTGTGCGGATAACGACCGCATACTCTTCCGGGAGCGCCTTGCGACAGTACAGCGTGAGACTTCGCTGGAGTACGCAGTAAAGATAAAGGCGGCGCTGGATATAAATGATATCAGCCGCAGCGATATCAGCGGAGCCGTTATTTCTTCAGTAGTGCCGTCAGTCACCAGCACAGTGAGAGCGGCGGTGGAAAAGCTGGTGGACGGGCGCATCATGATAGTAGGTCCCGGCATAAAGACCGGGCTCTCGATACAGATAGACAACCCGGCACAGCTCGGCAGCGACCTTGTCGTGGACGCCGTTGCAGGTATACATGATTACCCGGTGCCGCAGATACTCATCGACATGGGCACTGCGACCACGTTTTCAGTCATCGACAGGAACCGCACATATATCGGCGGGCTTATTACCACCGGCGTGGCGGTATCCGCAGACGCACTGAACTCCCGCACGGCTCAGCTCCCCAAAATAGCCTACGAGAAGCCCAGGCGGGTGATATGCAGCAACACAGTTGACTGTATCAAGAGCGGCATAATGTACTCCAACGCCTGCGCTATCGATGGCATTATCGAGCGCATCGAAGAGGAACTCGGCGAAAAGACGACCGTTATCGCCACCGGCGGACTTGCACAGGTGGTCGTTCCCCTCTGCCGCCACGAAATAATCTATGATGACGACCTTCTCTTAAAGGGACTTATGCTCATCTGGAACAAGAACACGAAATAAACATCTGACCTTACAATACACAGGATCGCTGTCGGAAACGACAGCGATTTTTGTTTCTGCGAAGAGATCAATTACGAATTATACCTCTCCCCCTCTTGATTTTCTGACTAAAAGTGTATATAATATATAATGGATAACAATATAAATAAGGAGCACAACAAATGAAGGACGGATTTATAAAAGTCGCTGCCGGGACGCCGGATATAAAGGTAGCAGACTGCGAATATAACTGCGCACAGCTCATGGAGCTCATCGACAGGGCTCACGCCGGGGGCGTGCGCATTCTGGTCCTGCCGGAGCTCTGCATGACCGGCTACACCTGCCAGGATCTCTTTTTCCAGCAGGCTCTTCTGGACGGCGCACTGGAGGCTCTCAGGAAGATCACGGAGCACTCCGCCGGGCTGGATATGCTGATCACTGTCGGCTGCCCGCTCAGGTTCAGGGGGGAGCTTTATAACTGCGCCGCCGTTATAAAGGACGGCAGGGTACTGGGAGTGATCCCGAAGAAATTCCTGCCGAACTACAACGAATTCTATGAGAAGCGCCACTTCACCCCCGCCCCCGAGGGCGAGTTCGATATGGAGCTCTTCGGGGAGAAGGTGCCGTT
This sequence comes from uncultured Oscillospiraceae bacterium, assembly GCA_934454435.1. Taxonomy (GTDB): domain Bacteria; phylum Bacillota; class Clostridia; order Oscillospirales; family Ruminococcaceae; genus CAG-115. The sequence continues at coordinate 17,434 of CAKSGA010000026.1, forward strand.
CGGACTTGGGCTGCTGTTTGAGTGCAATGAGCTGCCGGAACTGGTCTTTGCCGCAGAGATATGCGAGGACCTCTGGGCGGCGGAACCCCCGAGCATTTCCCTTGCCCTGGGCGGTGCGTCCGTAATTGCGAACCTCTCCGCCAGCAACGAGACCATCGGCAAGGACGCCTACCGCCGGGAGCTGGTTTCCAGCCAGTCCGCAAGACTTCTGTGCGGGTACGTATACGCCAGCGCAGGCTCCGGGGAGAGCACCCAGGATCTCGTTTTCAGCGGGCACGACATCATCGCAGAGAACGGAATAGTTCTCGCCGAAAGCAGGCTGTACTCCACCGGGCTCACCGTCACCGAGATAGACGTTGCCAGGCTCGCAGAGGAGCGCCGCCGCAACACCAGCTTCACCGGCGGAGTTCGTCAGGGAATGCGCCGCATTCCGTTCAGCATGGGCGTAAAGGAAACCGTGCTGACCCGCACGGTCAGGACCACGCCGTTCGTGCCGGATACCTCCGCTGAAACGGACAAGCGCTGCGAGGATATCCTCACCATGCAGGCTCACGGACTTGAAAAGCGTATCCGCCACACCAATGCCAAAACCCTCGTTATCGGTATCTCCGGCGGCCTGGACTCCACACTGGCGCTGCTGGTATGCGTGGAGGCAATGAAGCTGCTGGGACGTCCGGCCTCCGACATAGTTGCGGTGACGATGCCCTGCTTCGGTACCACAAAGCGCACCAGAAGCAACGCAGAGCGTCTTTGCGAGCTCCTGGGAACGCAGCTCAGGGTGATAGACATCGCAGCTTCTGTAAGGCAGCATTTCATTGATATAGGGCATGACGAGAGCGTCCACAACGTGGTGTATGAAAACGGCCAGGCAAGGGAGCGCACGAAGATACTCATGGACCTTGCAAACGCCGAGAACGGCATGGTAGTAGGCACCGGCGACCTTTCCGAGCTGGCGCTGGGCTGGGCTACCTACAACGGCGACCATATCTCCATGTACGGCGTGAACGCTTCCGTCCCCAAGACCCTGGTGCGCCATATCGTGAGATACTACGCAGGCACAGTAGGCAGCGCAGAGCTGCGGGACGTCCTGATGAGCATATTCGACACGCCGGTGAGCCCCGAACTTCTCCCGGCGGACGAAAACGGAAATATAGCACAGATAACAGAGGATCTTGTGGGTCCGTACGAGCTCCACGACTTCTTCCTGTACAACGGTATCAGATGGGGTTTCCCGCCGAAAAAGGTGTTCCGCCTGGCGGAGTACGCCTTCGCCGGAAGCTACGACCAGGAAACTATCCTGAAATGGCTCAGGACGTTCTACCGCAGGTTCTTCTCGCAGCAGTTCAAGCGGAGCTGCCTGCCGGACGGCGTGAAGGTCGGCTCTGTCACCCTCTCACCCCGTGGCGACTGGAGAATGCCCAGCGACGCTTCCTCCGCCCTCTGGCTGAAGGAGCTGGACCAGCTCTGAACCGCTGACCCTTTGATCTTTGGAGTGTAATTATGTTGGAAGGAATAAAAAAGCGTCTGCTTCATTTTGACACAGACGGCGTGAGCGTTATATCAGACTTCGTTTCCGCAAGGCAGCGGCGTGCAGGTATCCTCCGCAGGGTGGTACATGCCTGCTTTTATATTCAGTGTGCGGCAGCGCTGGTCTGCGTTGTCCTCGGCTTTGCGGCGGGGGGAGCTTTCCCCGGCGTGCTGCTCACCGTGGGCGCACTTGCTTCGGCGGCGGCTGCGCTGGCTGCCGTCCCCGGCGACCAGATGATAGCTGCGGTGAGCTGCTCCCTTGACCTCGTGTATGCGGTGATATGCTTCATTGCGGGGGGAGTGTTCACGCCCTGCGGCGTTATAATGATGTTTTCCGCCCTGGCGGCGCTGTGCGGTTCGCTGGCGGGATATTTCAGGGGATTTCTGCTGAACTTCCCCGCTTCCGGCATTACGCCGGGGGACTATACCCTGACGGGAGCTTCGCCCGCACCCGTTCCCCGGGAAAAGCCCGTGCCGCAGGAGGCTCCGCAGCCGGTGAGGTCGGAGCTCATGCTGGTGGCAGAACAGGTGGCGCAGATAATGAATGCGCCCCGTGACAACGATGGAAAGGAGCATGCTCAATGAACCTGAAGGTCCGTAAAGTCGCACTGTGTGCGCTGTTTATCTGCATTGCAGCGGTGCTTTCGGCCGTTGAAACATGGCTGCCTCCCATCTGCCCGCTGCCGGGGGTCCGGGTCGGTCTGGGGAACATCGTGACGATGTTCATGCTTTACATAGGCGGCAGATGGAGCAGCGCTGAAACTATGGCGGTGGTGATAATCCGCTGTTTCGTTGCGGCGTTCATCACGGGCATGGTCATGAACCTTTTCTACGGCGTGATGGGCGGGATATGCTCCCTGGGGACCATGCTGCTCCTGCGGCGCTTACTCCCCAAAAAGGACCGTGAGAACTGGCTCCCGGTGGTGGGCGTAGGCGGAGCAATAGCACATATCGCCGGACAGCTGCTCACGGCGGTGATAATCTATAATAATATCTACGTGCTCGCCTATACGCCGATACTTCTTGCTTCGGCTATAATCGGCGGAGCTTTCACAGGGATATGCACACTGCTGCTTCTGAAGAAGCTCAGCCCCAACGTACTGAACGATATCCGCATGAATGACATAGCCCCGGCTCCCAAGGCAAACCCGAAGGAGCTCTGACGTAAATCCGCCTGCGGTCTGACAAAGGAGAACCAAGGAAATGAAGCTGCTTGTAATAGACGGAAACAGCATAATGAACCGTGCGTACTACGGCATACGCCTGCTCACCAACAAAAAGGGCATGCCCACCAATGCGCTGACCGGTTTCATGAACATCTACCTGAAACTGCTCAAGGAGGAGCAGCCTGACCGCATAGCCGTGGCGTTCGACCTCCATGCGCCGACGTTCCGCCACAAGATGTATGCGGAGTACAAGGGCACCCGCCACGGAATGCCGGATGAGCTTCGGGCGCAGATGCCGGTCATAAAGCAGCTCCTGACCTCCCTCGGCGTCACCATAGTCGAGAAAGAGGGCTTTGAAGCGGACGACATCATCGGCACCCTCTCCCACGAAGCCGAGAAACAGGGGGGCTGCTGCACCATATCCACCGGTGACCGGGACAGCTTCCAGCTGATAACCGACAAGGTGACGGTAAGGCTCGCCACCAACAGGGAGGACGTCCTCTACACCCCGGAAAAGATAGGCGAGGTCTACGGCGTGACCCCACGGGAAATGCTGGAGGTCAAGACCCTGATGGGGGACAGCTCCGACAATATCCCCGGCGTGCCCGGCGTTGGCGAAAAGACCGCCCTGGGACTTATTCAGAAGTATCACACAGTGCAGTATATCTACGATAACCTTGCGGATATCGAGGTCACAAAGGGAGTACGCACCAAGCTGGAAAACGGAAAGGATAGCGCAGAACTCAGCCGTAAACTTGCCGAGATAACACTGGAAGCCCCCGTGCCGCTGAATATGGACGAATACGCCGTCAGGTCCGGCGACCCGGCTCAGGCGGCGGGGATACTCACCGAGATGGAAATGTTCAGCGTGCTGAAAAAGCTCGGTCTGGACAGGACGGCTCCCGCTAAGGTAGTGATATCCGGCGAAAATACCGCTCAGGAAGCTCCGGCGGAGCCGGAGGAGCCCGCACAGCCCGCCGCTGACGTCCCGGAGTTCGACCCCGGCGCTTATGAGGTCGCTATGGTGGGCGGCGAGATCAGGGTGTTCCTTGACGGGAAGCCTGTAGCCGGCGCTCTGCCGGAGCTGCTTTCCTCCGACACGCCAAAGCGTACCGACGACGCAAAGGCGCTGTATTCCTGCTGCATGAAAAACGGCATGGAGCTGCGGAACGTCATTTTCGACGCCACACTTGCAGGGTACCTGCTGAACGTCAACTCCAACGACTACAGCGTTGAACGCCTGTGCGCAGAATACGGCGTGACGTTCAGCGAGGAACGGCTGGGCGAGTCGCTGTTCCTGCTCAACAGGGCGCTCTGGGAGAAGCTCCATGCCGAGGGAATGTACGGCGTGCTGGCGGATATAGAGCTCCCTCTCGCAGAGGTGCTGAGTTCCATGGAGCTTGCGGGCATAAGGCTCGACACCGCCGCACTCCACGATTTCGGCGAGGAGCTGCTGCCGAAGATAGATGGCCTGGCGCAGGAAATTTACGCCGCTGCAGGTCATGAGTTCAACATCGGCTCGCCGAAGCAGCTTTCAGTCGTGCTGTTTGAGGAGCTGGGGCTTCCCGCCGGGAAGAAACGCAAGACCGGCTACTCCACCGACGCCGACACCCTTGAAGCGCTCCGGGACAAGCACCCGGTGATCCCGCTGATATTCGAGTACCGCACGCTGACGAAGCTCTACAACACTTATGTAAAGGGACTTGAAGCGGCGGTCAGCCCTGACGGGCGAATGCACACCACATTCAAGCAGACCGAGACCCGCACCGGGCGCATTTCCTCCGCCGAGCCGAATATACAGAACATTCCCGTGCGCACCGAGATAGGGCGCAACTTCCGCAGGTTTTTCACCGCCGGCGAGGGAATGCTCCTTGCGGACGCCGACTACAGCCAGATCGAGCTCCGGGTGCTCGCCCATCTTTCCGGCGACAAGGCGATGATAAAGACCTTCTGCGAGGGCGGAGATATCCACACAGAAACAGCGGCGAGCGTCCTCGGGCTTCCGCCGGAGTGGATAACCCCGGAGCAGCGCCGCAGCGCAAAGGCGGTAAATTTCGGCATCGTGTACGGTATCGGGGCGTTCTCTCTGGCAAAGGACATAAACGTTTCAGTTGCCGAAGCCAGACGCTATATCGACGACTACCTGACCCATTATTCCGGTGTTAAGGCGTACATGGACAAGGTGACCAAGAGCGCCGAGAAGGACGGCTGGGCGGTCACGATGTTCGGGCGCAGGCGCTTTATTCCGGAGATACTCTCCACCAACAAAACGGTCAGGGCGCTGGGAAAGCGCATAGCGATGAACACCCCCATTCAGGGCACGGCGGCGGATATCATCAAGATAGCCATGGTGAGGGTCTACCGCAGGCTGAAAGCGGAGCTCCCCGAGGCACGGCTGATACTTCAGGTGCACGATGAGCTTATAGTCGAGGCCCCCGAGGCGCAGGCAGCCCGGGCAGCGCAGATACTGACGGAGGAAATGCAGGGCGCTGTGAAGCTCGCAGTACCTCTCACCGCCGACGCAAAGGAGGGCAAGAGCTGGTATGAAGCCCACTGACGATAAATTCACCCAGCTCGACCGCATAGAGCAGGAATGCTTCCATGGAAGCTGGACTTCCGAAACGCTGCTTTCCGAGCTCAACAGCCCGCTGAACGTCCTTGTGACTGAGGAGCGCAGCGGCGTGGCGGTCGGCTTTGCGCTGGGGCGTGTCGTGGCGGACGAGGGGGAGCTGTTCCAGATAGCGGTGCTCCCGGAGTTCCGCAGGCAGGGCATAGCAGAGCGGCTGCTGGCAAGTCTGCATGAAGGAATGAAGCGGCGTGGAGCGGCGTGCTGCTTCCTTGAGGTCCGCAGCAGGAATGTTCCTGCGATAGCGCTGTACGAAAAGGCAGGCTACGTCTACATTTCCACCCGCAGGAACTACTACCCTGACGATGACGCAAGGATATATAAGTTCGAGATGTGAAAAAAGGCGGATACAGTATCCGCCCTGTATAGTACAAATGGGCTGCGAAAATCTCGCAGCCCATAAGAGACCGTCGAAAAATCCCCGTTGGGGCTTTTTCGCCGAACTATCCACTGGCATGACATAGTCATGCCTCAGCTTGTCGAAAAAGTATCTATCCCAGGCTGCCGAGAAAGGTGCAGATGCTAGGAACCCGCATGACGGCTAGGCTTTGTGCCTGCCGTCGTG
>CAKSGA010000027.1 GCA_934454435.1 uncultured Oscillospiraceae bacterium
GTCTTGAGCGCTGCGTAATATGCGATTATGGAGTAAAGCGGCAGCTCCCAGCTTGCAAAGACAAACCCGCAGACTATGTACAGTATCACGTTATATATCATAACGAACGTTCCCACCGTCATGCCGAGCTTTTTCGCAAAGATAACGGCGAGCACCTCTATTCCGTCCATCGCACCGCCGTAACGTACCGCAAGACCGCTGCCAACGCCGGAGATAAGTCCGCCGAAAACGGAACACAGCAGCTTGTCATTCCCCGCCAGCGGAGAGCTCGTTGCAACGTCTATCGGAAGAACCACCTGAATAAGCCAGGAGAACAAAGAATAGCATGCCACCGCATAGCAGGCATAGACCGTGAAGGCAAGTCCCTGGCGCTTCAAGCCATACAGGAACAGCGGCAGGTTCAGCACAAGCAGGAAAACCGACAGCGTCAGATATTCCGGCGTGAGATAGCCAAGCAGCATGGAAGTTCCCGAAATACCGCTGTCATACAAATTCACTGGCATAAGGAAAACTGTTATTCCGAATGCGTTTATCAGACCTGCAAGAGTCAGCATGAGAAAATTCTTGATCTTCAGCTTCTTCAGTTCGTTTTTCAATAGTTGTCCTCCTTGTTGTCGTGCGTCAGTTCCTTGTGTCAAGGAACAGGTTTCTGAAATCTTCTGCCGTGTATGAATAAGCCAGCGCCCACATAGAGCGCATGACGGCATACTCCGTGGTCATTCCCGCAGCAGGGATAAGTCCGAGCTCCTTTGCCCTTCTGCCGACCTCGTACACTGAGAGGTCGCAGCCGCCCCGGAACACCTGGGTAGCCATTATGACCCTCACCCCGCACGCCGTCAGCACGCTGAAAACCTGCTCCAGCCCGGAGCTCCCGGGGATCCCTCCCATGCCGAAGCCCTCGACTATCAGCGCATTAACGTGCGTCCCGAGGTCATGCACCAGCTCTGCCGAAATTCCCGGCGTGAGCTTCAGCACAGCCGCCTTGCTGTCCAGGCGGTTGTAGAACACCGTGCCGCCCTCCTGCCCGGAATGCCCTGAGCAGAATTCGTCAACGCTACGCTCGTCCCCGGCGGTGAAGCCACGGAATGCGTCAGGGTCGGTGGTGTGGACCTTTCGGGCGGACTTTCCGTCTATCACCCTGCCATTGAAGCAGACCCACACTCCGCCGCTCCCCTGCCCTGCGCAGCGGAATGCGTCCGCAAGGTTCTTCGGGGCGTCGCTTCCCGGTTCGTCCATCGGGAGCTGGGAGCCGGTCAGTATGACCGGTTTATCCGGGTTCTGTATAAGGCAGCTCAGTGCCGCTGCGCCGTACGCCATCGTGTCGGTGCCGTGGGTCACGACAAAGCCGTCATAGTCTGACCAGCCGTAACGGATCATCACTGCGAGCTGCGTCCAGTGCTCCGGGGTAAGGTCAGTGCTGTCCAGCGAAAACGGCTGGACTGCGTGGACCTCCGCTTCTGCGGAAATGCCGGAAAGCAGCTGCTCCGCCGACTTCTCAGGCGAAAGTCCGCCGCCGCTGTTGCTGCTTGCTATCGTGCCGCCGGTAGCGATCATCAGTATCTTCATTTTAACTCTCCGGGATAGTGCATATCCATCTCTGTTATTTATTTCCGTGCAGTCTTATTAAAAAGGCACCGAACCGCACGCACCAACAGCGCCCCCGGAGGTGCGCCATTGCAACCGATAAATGCGTGTAATTCAGTGCCAACCAAATACAAGCTGAACCGAATTTACCTCGGCTCAACTATGAATTTCATTGCGGTCCTCTCGTCCCCGTCTATATCGACAGTCGTGAACGCCGGAATGCATATGAGGTCAACACCCACCAGTGCCATATAGCTTCTGGCAATGGCAATGGACTTGACCGCCTGGTTTGCAGCCCCTGCGCCGACAGCCTGGACTTCTACCTCGCCGTATTCACGGATAACTGCGGCGATAGCCCCTGCAACGGATTTCGGTACGGAATGCGCCGACACTTTTACTATTTCCATAAAATCACCATTCATTCCTTTCGGTCAGAATCCCGATCACTTTATTATCTGCCTGTATCTCTCGATCGAGTTACATTTACCGCTCTTCGTGTCTACGTCAAGCAGCACACCGTTCAGCTCCGTGTCACCCTCTGCGAACCTGTGGCGCTTCGGGTAGTAGGTCAGGAACCGCTCGATTATGATGTCCTTCTCCACACCGAGGATAGAGTCCTTCGGACCGGTCATTCCCACGTCCGTGATATAACCAGTTCCGTCTATCACCTGCTCGTCAGCCGTGGTAACATGGGTGTGTGTCCCCAGCACGGCGCTGACCCTTCCGGCAAGGTAATAGCCCATCGCACGCTTCTCAGAGGTCGCTTCTGCGTGGAAATCCACTATCTTTATCCGTGCGTCGCAGTGCTCCAGGAGCCTGTCGATACAGTGGAACGGATTTTCCAGCGGCTGCATGAAGGTGGTACCCATCAGGTTTATGACCGCTATCGAGTACGCCCCACGGTCCAGCACGCACATTCCCCTGCCGATGACCTCGTCATCGAAGTTCGCCGGACGTATAATGCGCTCGTTGTGCTCCCACTCGGCTTCCATCGTTTTCTGGCGGAAGCAGTGGTTGCCGGTGGTGATGACATCAGCTCCGGCGTCAAATAACGCCCCGGCGGAGGCGGGATTAATGCCGTTGCCCTCTGCGGAATTCTCACCGTTCACAATGACGACCTCCGCACCGAGCTTCTGCTTCACGCTGTGGAGCTCCCGCTGGAGAGCCTCGCAGCTTCTCATTCCCACCACATCGCCGATAAAAAGTATCTTCATTTATCACCTGTAGATGATCTGATCTCTGCCGGGACCAATTCCCAGGAACCTGATCGGGCAGCCGCAGAGCTCCTCAAGGCGCTTTACATACGCCTGAGCCTTTTCGGGCATGTCCTCAAAGCTCCTGCATGCGGAGAGATCGCCCTCGTAACCCTCGATCTCCTCGTAAACGGGGCTGCACTTTGCAAGCTCCTCGAGAGTTACGGGGAAGTCCTTCAGGGTCTGGCCATCGGTGGTCTTGTACGCAACGCAGACCTTCAGCACGGGCAGTCCTGCCAGGGTATCGAACTTGTTTATTGCGAGGGAGGTCAGGCCGTTTACACGGACTGCATGGCGCATGATAACTGCATCGAACCATCCGGTCCTTCTGGGACGGCCGGTGGTAGTGCCGTACTCGCCGCCCTTTTCACGGATATAGTCGCCGGTCGCATCAAACAGCTCGGTCGGGAACGGACCGTTGCCGACACGTGTTGTGTAGCTCTTGCCAACACCGATGACTTCATCAATCATCTTCGGGCCAACGCCGGTGCCTACGCATGCGCCTCCGGCAATCGGGTGGGAAGAGGTAACGAACGGATAAGTACCGAAATCAATGTCGAGCAGGGTAGCCTGAGCTCCCTCGAACAGTACATTCTTGCCAGCCTGGTAAGCCTCGAAAGCGATAACGGAAGCGTCCGCCATATACTTTGCGAGCTTCTCGCCGTAACCCTTGTATTCCTCGTAGATAGCGTCCAGGTCGCATGCTTCGCCGCCGTAAACCTTTGTGATGACAAGGTTCTTCAGCTCGCCGGTCTCCTGGATCTTCTTCTTCAGTACCTCGGGGTGAACTAGGTCGTACATGCGGATACCGATACGCTCGTCCTTATCGGTATAGCACGGGCCGATACCTCTGCCGGTGGTGCCGATGTTCACGCCGGTCTGCTTTGCCTTGAACTCCTCTGACAGCTTGTCGAGAATTCTGTGCCACGGCATGATGATGTCTGCACGGGCATCTATACGGAGATTATCGCAGGAAACGCCACGCTCGTTCATGCCCTTTATTTCTTCAAGAAGTACGGACGGGTCAACCACAACGCCACTGCCGATAAGGCAGAGGGTCTCGGGGTACAGAATACCGGAGGGGAGCAGGTGCAGCTTGTAAACCTGGTCGCCGTGCACAACGGTGTGACCAGCGTTGTTTCCGCCGCTGGAACGTACTACGACATCAGCCTTAGCCGCCATGATGTCAATGATCTTTCCCTTTCCCTCGTCGCCCCACTGGGTTCCGACAATTACACTTGATGACATTATATGATCCTCATTTCTGAAAATAGAGTAGTCGGGAGTTATAAGCATACCCCCACATATTAATATTATATCACAATGCTGCGATGAATTCAAGGTTTTTTATAGAAAAAAGCATACAAAATCCGCCCCGTGACAGGGCGGAAATGTGTATTTTTGCCATAATCACTTCAGAATAAGCGACATGATAAGTGCGATGATCGCCGAGCCAGCCGGGTAAACCACCAGCATAGCGATCCACTTCTTGACATGGATCTTGAATGGGATATACGGCATGAACCCCTCAGTTCCGGGGATTATCCACGCCTTTGTATGCCCTACCCAGAAGATATCGACGAACAGCCTGTCGTACAGTCCGAGCACGGCGAAGATCACCTGCATTTGCAGGAATGCGTCCAGGAACCCACGTGCGCCGTTGATAACATAAACGCTTACCATCAGCACCGCAACGTAAATGAGAATACCGGATATCTTGAATATCTTCGCACTGCGCTTTATCTTATCAGCGGTCGTCAGTCCCTGGGCTATTGCCTTGTCCTGCACCGCCTTTACATAAAAGAACGCCATACCTGCTGCGCCGTCCTTTATCCCGACAATGCACATAACCGTCAGGATCAGGCAGAGCGCCAGTCCCTCCAGTATCAGATTTGCTAACATAATAGACCTCCCAAAATTAGCTTTAACTAATTATATCACAAAATGCTCCAGATTTCAAGGGATTTTAAGAAATTCAGCGCTACCTTTAAGTTTTTATCGTTTTATAAATTTCTGTCCATTCAGATAAAGTGCACTTGTTGAATACTTCGACTACCTCATCTATGTTGTATGAATATTCCTCGTGTTCCACTACGTTGTATTCTTCCAGGTATCTTTTGGCATATGTAAACCCATCTTGAACAGTACATTTCTCCCCCTGGAAAAATCCATTGACAATTTTCATGAATGTTTCATAGTAAGCCGGGTCTGCCGTTCCATCGTCAGCCCAAATGTATGGATTAAGATTGCCGATATAATACATGTATTCTTCGCTTTTGTTCTCATCTTCAAGCCACTGTTTATTCAGATACGAATAAATGCAGAGTAATATTTCATATTTTGTCATTCAACAATCTCCCGAAATGGTTTACTGTATTACGTTATACTGATTTTATCACAAAACGTGTTCAAAGTCAACAAAAGAGGGAAACTCTCGTTTCCCTCTCGTATGCTGATTATTATCAACCCTGTGCCTGAGCCTTTCTCTTTGCCTCGATATCAGCAAGAGCGTCCTTTCTGGACAGGTTGATCCTACCCTGGTTGTCGATCTCCATAACCTTAACGATTATCTCATCGCCAACGGAAACTACGTCCTCAACCTTCTCAACACGATGGTTGTCCAGCTTGGAGATGTGTACCATGCCGTCCTTGCCGGGTGCGATCTCTACGAATGCGCCGAAGTTCATGATACGAACTACCTTGCCCTTGTAGATTGCGCCGATCTCCGGAGGATTAACAATAGTGGAAATAACCTGAACGCATGCGTTTGCCTTGTCAAGATCAAGACCACAGATGAATACGTTGCCGTCGTCGTCGATGTCGATCTTGACATCGAAGTCAGCGCAGAGCTTCTGGATAACCTTGCCGCCCTTGCCGATAACCTCGCTGATCTTGTCAACCGGAACCTTGGTGTGGATCATCTTCGGAGCATACTTGCCGACCGTCTTTCTCGGCTCCGGAATAGCCTTGAGCATGATCTCGTCAAGAATATAGTCACGTGCCTTGTGGGTCTTTGCGAATGCGGTCCTGATGATCTCAGGGGTCAGGCCGTCGATCTTGAGGTCCATCTGGATAGCGGTGATACCATCGTGTGTACCAGCTACCTTGAAGTCCATGTCGCCGAAGAAGTCCTCAAGACCCTGGATATCAACCATTGTATCCCATCTGTCGCCCTCGGTGATAAGTCCGCAGGAGATACCTGCGACCGGCTTCTTTATCGGAACGCCGGCGTCCATCAGAGCCAGTGTTGAACCGCAAACGGATCCCTGGGAAGTGGAACCGTTGGAGGAAAGCACCTCGGAAACCAGACGTATCGCATACGGGAACTCCTCAACGCTCGGGATAACAGGGAGCAGCGCTCTCTCAGCAAGTGCGCCGTGACCGATCTCACGTCTGCCGGGGCCTCTGCTTGCCTTGGTCTCGCCTACGGAGTAAGCCGGGAAGTTGTAGTGGTGCATGTAGCGCTTGCCCTCTTCCTCGTCAAGACCTTCAAGCTTCTGGCTGTCGGAAACGGGACCCAGTGTGCAGATGGTCATGACCTGAGTCTGACCTCTGGTGAACAGACCGGAACCGTGAACTCTGGGCAGCATGCCAACTTCAGCAGCCAGCGGACGGATCTCGTCCATCTTTCTGCCGTCAACACGCTTGTTGTCGTCCAGCAGCCAGCGGCGTACAACGAACTTCTGGAGCTTGTATATAGCCTCGTCGATCATGGAGATCTTCTCGGGGTATACTTCATCAAACTTTGCGTGGATATCGTCAACGATGGGCTTCAGGCGCTCCTCACGGATATTCTTGTCATCAGTGTCGAGGGCGTATCTGATACGCTCAATGGCGAAATCGGAGATAGCGTCGAACATGTCGTGGTCAACTTCCTGGGACTCGAACGCAAACTTCGGCTTGCCGATCTGCGCCTGAATATCCTTGATGAACGGAATGAGGGACTTCACGATCTCGTTGTGACCAGCCATGATAGCGTCAAACATAACATCGTCCGGGACCTCGTTAGCGCCAGCCTCGATCATTACTACCTTCTTCTCGGAGGAAGCAACGGTCAGGTTCAGGTCGGACTTTGCTCTCTGCTCAAGGTTCGGCATAAGAATGATCTCACCGTCAACCAGACCAACGGAGATACCGCCGATCGGGCCGTTCCACGGAATATCGGAGATAGAAACGGCAATGGAAGCGCCGATCATGCCGAGTATCTCAGGGGAGCAGTCGGGATCGACCGCAAGGACGGTCATTGTGATGGCAACGTCATTGCGCATGTCCTTCGGGAACAGCGGACGCATAGGACGGTCAACCACACGGGAAGTCAGGATAGCCTTCTCGGAGGGTCTGCCCTCTCTCTTCAGGAAGCCGCCGGGGATCTTTCCCACTGCGTACAGCTTCTCTTCGTAGTCAACGGAGAGAGGGAAGAAATCTACGCCGTCACGGGGCTTTGCGCTTGCTGCCACGTTTACCATAACAACAGTTTCGCCATATCTTACCCAGCAGGAACCATTGGCCAGGCCGCATACCTTACCGGTCTCAACAGTCAGCTCTCTGCCAGCGAACATTGTCTTGAATACTCTGTAATTCTCGAACATTGCATTATTTCCTTTCAATAAAAAATCTTTACTGAAGGCACAGTGATAGCAATTAAAGTCAATATCCGGCTGCCCGGATACTCAATTTAATGCTAAGATCTGCGCCTTAGTAGTAAAAAGGCAGCACTGTTTCGTGCGCAGCGCTGCCCTTTGCTCCATAAATTACTTACGAATACCCAGCTTAGCGATGATCGCACGATAGCGCTCGATATCCTTCTTCTGGAGGTAGTTCAGAAGGTTTCTTCTGTGACCTACCATCTTCAGAAGACCACGGCGGGAGTGGTGATCCTTCTGGTGAACCTTGATGTGCTCAGTCAGCTCGTTGATCCTCTTGGTGAGAATTGCGATCTGAACCTCGGGAGAACCGGTATCCTGCTCGTGCAGACGGTTAGCCTCGATAACGGCTGTCTTTTCTTCTTTTCTTAACATAAAAACACCTCATTTGATTTATTCCGGTATCGCAGCAGAGGGACATAGGTGTATCTCCGGTCGGAGCAGGATCCGCTCTCCGGGAAACCGGTATGGTCGTGCACATGCACAACATGGATATTATATCACACTTTTTTCGCTTTGTAAATAGGTTTTTGCGATTTTTTCAAAAAAAGTGGAATAATTTTTACTTTGCAGCTTCCTCAGCGGCTCTGACCTGTCTGAAATGCCATGCGTCACGGCACATCTCGTCCAGTGTCTTTTCCGCCTTCCAGCCGAGCTCCTTCTCTGCGAGGGAGGGGTCGGAGTATGTAGAAGCGGCGTCGCCAGGTCTTCTCGGACCTATCGTGTAGCCGAGGTCGATACCGTTCACACGCTGGAACGTGTCCAGTATCTCCAGAACGGAATAGCCCTTGCCTGTGCCCAGGTTGTAGGCGGGAACGCCGGTGATGGTACGTGCCTTTCTGACCGCAGCAACATGTCCCTTTGCAAGATCCACAACATGGATATAGTCACGTACGCAGGTGCCGTCGGGGGTGGGATAATCGTTGCCCGCAACGCTCAGCACGTCACGCTTGCCGGAGGCCTTGTCCAGCACGATGGGCATGAGGTTGTTCGGAGTTCCGTTGGGGTCCTCGCCGATAAGGCCGCTCTCGTGGGCTCCGACCGGGTTGAAGTAGCGCAGGAGTATCATCGTCCAGGACGGGTCAGCAGCGGACATCTCACGGCAGAGGTTCTCTATGATGAGTTTTGTGCTGCCATAGGGATTGATAGCGGACAGCGGGAAGTCCTCCTTTACCGGAACGGAAGCCGGAATGCCATAAACGGTCGCAGAGGAACTGAACACGAATTTCGTGCAGCCGTACTTCTTCATCGTTTCAAGGATATTGAACGTACCACGCAGATTGTTGGAGTAGTACATCAGCGGCTTCTTCACGCTCTCTGGAACGCACTTGTAGCCAGCGAAATGAATGACCTGCTCTATATCGTTTTCTTCAAATATCTTGTCCACAGCGGCGATATCGAGCATATCAGCCTCGTAGAACCTGAAATCCTTGCCGGTGATCTTTCTGATACCGTCAAGAGCCTTGGAATTTGAATTGTAGAAGTTGTCCATAACAACGATCTCTTCGCCTGCATTGAGAAGCTCCACGCAGGTGTGGGAGCCGATAAAACCTGCTCCACCGGTTACAAGAATAGCCATATCGTGACCTCCGTATAGTTTTATTCAGCATTGCTGAAAATACATTTTTATTATAAACCCTTTTCACTTTTTTGTCAATATTGATTTGTCAAAAAAACGGGCGGTCTTTGAGACCGCCCGACAGGCTGTCGAAAAACTTGAAAAATATTGCGTAGCATACTGAAAGTTTTCGGTCCAGCCTTTTTCAAAAGGCTGGCAGGTCGAGGGCAGCGCCCTCGTCTGCCGTTAGGCACGCACTTCGTGCTTAGCCTTTGCAGACGGCGAAATCTCTTACGGTTTAAAAAGCGCTAAAGGGGTGTGGGCATGGGGCAGACTAAGCCCAGCCACAGGCTGGGCGTGTCTGGTAAACGAAGAGTTTTCCCCCACTGCTTCTTTCAAATTTACTGCCGTTTTGACTTTTTCGACAGCCTGACGGGCGGTCTTTGCGACCGCCCGATACATTATTCTGTTGTGACTGATTTTGCAAGGTTCCTGGGCTTATCCGGGTCTATTCCCCTCAGCACGGACGTGTAATACGCTATAAGCTGGAGCGAGCACACGGTCGGAAGCGGGAGCAGCATATCCTCAAGGTCAGCGTCTATCTCGAGCTTCATATCCACGGTATTCTCCGCAAATACCGTCCCCTTGCGGCAGACTGCGATGATAACGCCGCCCCTTGCCTTGACCTCCTCCATATTGCTGATGGTCTTGGCAAGAATATTCGCCTGGGTCGCAACCGTTATGACCGGTATCCCCGGCTCTATCAGCGAGATCGTACCGTGCTTCAGCTCGCCTGCTGCGTACGCCTCGGAGTGGATATAGCTGATCTCCTTGAGCTTCAGCGAGCCCTCCAGGGAGAGCGCATAGTCGAACGTCCTGCCGATGAAGAACAGGTTATCAGCATTGACGAGCTGACTTGCGATGTACTGGCATTCCTTCTTGTGGTCTATGACTTTCTGTATCTCCGCCGGCGCCCTCAGGAGCTGCGCCGTCAGCTCACGCAGGCGCTCTCCGGTGATGGTCCCACGGGCGAACGCAAAACGGAACGCCAGCAGGTACATCACGGATATCTGCGCTGTGTACGCCTTGGTGGAGGCTACCGCTATCTCCGGTCCTGCGAGGGTGTGGATATACATATCCGCCTGGCGGGCTATCGCCGAATACTTCACGTTGACCACCGCCAGGGTCTTTGCGCCCTTCTGCTTTGCGAGCTCCATGCCCGCCCTTGTGTCTGCCGTTTCGCCGCTCTGGGACACCACTATAACAAGGTCCCCCTCGCCGACTATCGGGTCCATGTAGCGGAACTCGGAGGCGACTTCAACGCTCACCGGGACCCTCGCAAGGCCCTCTATGGCATAGCGCCCGATTATTCCTGCGTGCATTGCGGTCCCG
Source organism: uncultured Oscillospiraceae bacterium (assembly GCA_934454435.1). GTDB lineage: Bacteria > Bacillota > Clostridia > Oscillospirales > Ruminococcaceae > CAG-115. Next base: position 10,431 of record CAKSGA010000027.1, read on the forward strand.
CACGCCACCACGAACACCCTCCTGACGTCACGTATCAGCTCGTCAGTAAGCCCTATATCGTCAAAATAAGGAACTCCGTCACGGCAGCAGGACTCCACGGTCCTGCCCACGATACCGGGCTGTTCGTGTATCTCTTTCAGCATGAAATGCGGGTAGCCGCCCTTCTGTGCCTGCTCAACGTCCCACTCTGCCACGTTAATCTCTTTCTTCTCCGGAATGCCGTGAACATCGTAGAACTCTATGCCGTCGGTTTTCATGCAGACGATATCGTCATCGTCCAGCAGCACATATTTCTTTGTGTACCTGAGGAACGCCGGGATATCGCTGCCGATGAAATACTCGTTCTCACCTATGCCGACTATCAGCGGGGACTCCTTACGGGTCGCATACACCCTGTCCGGGAAGTCCTTGAAGATTATGCCGAAAGCATAGCTGCCCTGGAGTTCCTTGACCGTTTCCATAATGGCACGTAACGGATTCCTCTCCGAATAGTAATAGTCCAGCAGGCAGGCAACGACCTCCGTATCCGTCTGGGAACGGAACGTGTATCCCTTTTCCGTCAGGAACTCCTTCAGCTCCACGTAGTTCTCTATGATACCGTTGTGGACGATAGTCACCCTGCCGTTGGAATGCGGGTGGGAGTTCAGGTCGCTGGGCTCGCCGTGGGTCGCCCACCTGGTATGACCTATGCCGCAGTGCCCCACCGGGCTGCCCTCTTTGACCAGCTTCTCACGCATGTCGCTGAGCTTTCCCTTGGTCTTGACCGTCTTTATCCCTGTCTTTTCAAAAACTGCGATACCTGCGCTGTCATATCCACGGTACTCCAGCTTCTGGAGCCCGTCCATGAGCACATCGGTGCAGTCCCGCTGACCGATATAGCCTACTATTCCGCACATATATTTTCCTCCGTTCGTATATTCTGTATCATGTTTATTCGGCTCCCCTGCCGTATAAAACTCATTTATGTAGATTATAACACATGCAGCGGAAAATTTCAAGTACGGTACGGCATTTTCTGCCGCACGGCACCCGGTTTTCCGCTGCATGGGATCATTCAACTCTTATTCCACCGCCGCCGCTGTTATCCGGCTCGCTGGTGTCGGGAGGGTCAGGCTCCTTTGTGTCGGGCTGCTCCTCTGTAGGCTGGGGTTCTGGGGTGTCCCCGGTTTCGGGGACGTCCGGCTCACTGGTATCCGGGTCCGTGGGAGTTTCCGGAGCATCGGGGTCAGTGGGGGTATCCGGAGTGTCCGGCTGGGTCGGCTCTGACGGTGTGACAGGGTCGCCACTGTCCGGAGCCTCGCTGCTGCCGCTGCCGGAGTAGCTCAGACCGCTGCGGGCGAAGTACGCCTTTACGCCGTCCGCTATGTTCTGGGCTATACCGTTCTGGTAGGTCGGGTCCGCCATGATCATGCACTCACGCTCGTTGGACACAAAGCCCATTTCCACAAGCACTGACGGGAAGTCCTGCTGGAGCGTCACCCAATAGTAGCTGTACTTTGCGCCACGGTTGCTGTTCGTTCCGTCAGCGTACACCGTCTTGTCGTAGTAGTTCGAGAGGTTGTCGTTGATGGACTTCGCAAGCGGCTGCGAGAACGGCGTGAAATAGTATACCTCAACGCCGTGCGCCTGGTCGTTGGTCACGGAATTACAGTGCAGCGAAATGAACATATCCGCACCGTAAGCCCTTGCAACGGTCGGGCGTGTCTCCGTCAGGATAAACTCGCTCTCGGTCTTTAAGCGGACTACCGTTGCGCCCATCGCCGTCAGCTTCTGCTCAAGTATCTTGGAGACAGCCAGGTTCACGGACTGCTCCGTAACATTACCGATAGAGCCGGGATCAAGCTTGCCGACTACCTTTCCGTAGCCGTGTCCAGGGTCTATGACGATGACCTTGCCGGAAAGGGACGCCGTAGGCACCTTGAACGTTATCATCAGGTCGCCGTTATCGTCATAATATGCGCCGCAGCCGCTGTAAATGCCTGCCTGGCGCAGCGTGAGGGTCAGACGGAACTTCGGCACGCCCTTCTGCTCAACAGTGTCCCAGGTACCTGAACTGAACAGGGAGCAGCTGTTGAAGTCCGGGAGCTTGGTCACGCTGGTGACGTTGTCGAACACTATCTCGACCTTTGACGGGTCGTAGCTGGAAACGCCGTAGGGTCCGTCCAGCACGTCCACAAAGGTCATGGGAGTGGTCACGTTGAACGTTGACTTATAATCCAGGTGGAGCTTTATGTAGCTGCTGCCGTTGGAATTCCCCACAGCCTTGACGTACAGCGCATTCGTGCCGAGCCCGGTATCATAGAACGTTGTGATGTCCGAGGTCTTGTAACGTCTGCCGGAGGTGGAGATAACGAAGTCGCCGGAAGCGGTCTTGTAATAGTCAAGGCTGCCCGCCGGGAGCTGCGACAGTACCGGAGAGGGGATATTTCCCGATGTCTGGCTGTCGTATACCTTTGTGTAGTTGCCGACCGTCTTTATGTAGGTGACGTACTCGCTGCTGGTGACTACCGGTGCGATCGTACCTACCACCTCGCCGGTGCCGACGCTGGACTCGTCAACGAAGCTGCTCTCCACCTGCTTCGGGGGCTCCGGCTCGGCGTCAATGGTGACGCTGCCGCCGGTCATGTACTCCTCGATACCACGGTAGACCGCATAGTAGCTCACGCTGCCGAGATTCTGCTGCTCGCCGATTATCCCCTCCGGGACACGATAGTAACCGACGAATTTTGCGTAATCGGAGTTGGAGTCCAGGTCCTCGCTGGCGCCGGACTTCTCTTTCAGCGTGACCGTCTTACCGGCGATCACGGCGGACACCTTGCTGCCGCTGTATGCGACCGCTTCAAGCGTCACCCGTGAGCCGCCCTCCACCACGATATCCTTGGTCTGGCCTATGGAGCGCAGGACGTCCACCTGCCGCTCGATGGTGTAATATATCTTCTTTCCCTTATGCTCTATCACAAAGGTGTTCCTGCCGACTTTCAGCTCCTTCTGGAAGTAGAAGTTGCCCGCCTCGTTCAGCTTGACCTTCTGCCCGTCGAACAGCACGTCAAAGTTCTCGTCGAACGTTCCCATGAACTTCACCGTGGAGTCGTAGGTGACGAAGCTGGTCTGGGTCGGGGAGGTCATCTGGAGCGTATCGAACAGGGTGTTGGTGTTTATCTGCTCGTCAAAGTACTTCAGCAGTGTGTCCGTGGAGCCCAGCAGGTTGCCCCTCAGCCCGGCGAGCGAGTTGAAGCAGCTTCCGCCTATCCCGCTGTAATCCTCCATGATGGAGAGCTGACGCAGGAGCTGGTCGTCATACCAGCCTGTGTACTGACCTATCCTCTCGTTCAGGTGCAGCACGTACATCTTGACATCGTTCTGCTCTGCGAGGTCGTACCACCAGGAAATGACGTTCTCAAAGCCCAGGGCGGCATCGCTGTCCGTCCCATAGGCCTTGACCATAATCATGTCCGCATAGCCCCGGCGCAGGTACTCCCGGGTATCACAGTTGCCGTCATACAGCGCCTGCACGGTGTCCGCAGTGGCGGAGCCCTCAGCGTTGGAGGAGCTGTTCGCCCACATGTCCGTTATCAGCAGACCCGCCGCAGTGGTGTTGCTGGTGCGGTGGATAACATCGCACACCGTCCGCACCAGGTACTCGTTTATCTCATAAAGCCAGTTGGAATAGCCTATCCCTGAGCCGCTGCGCATGTACTCCGCATACATCTCCGGGGTGTCCTCAGTGTAGTAATCGCTGAGCAGGATACCCTCGCAGGCGTACTTCATCACGAACTTGTGCACCGCCGCCGAGAAGCCGGATTTCAACCCGCCTCCCTGGGCGATAACGTCCGCAGCAAGGGAGTTCACATCAAGCTGGACATACGCAGAAAAGCCGTTCTCGTGCGCCTGGTCTATAGTGGTGCCGAGCACTCCCCTGCCAGAAGTCATATCGAGATCGTAGAACTTCACGCCGTCATTTTCAGTGCCGATCAGCACGGCGTTCATGTCGTAGCCGGAAAGCTCGCCAAAAAGCGCCGGGAGCTCCTCCGCAAGCGCTGCGTCAGTCTGCTCCCCGGTGCAGAAATCCACCCCGGGCTCCAGAGTCACCGCACGCAGGCCGTCCGGCAGGAACACCATACTTTCCCCCGTGATAAGGTCAGCGGCGGAGAGGTCGCCAAGCCCGCCGTCCTGCTCCTCCTGGAGCTCCGTGACCTCCGCCGTGGCGGGCTCCGGCTGGGCGCCGGGCTGCGGGAGGGCTGACGCCGTTCCGGTCAGGATACTCAGCGAAATAAGGGCGCCGAGCATTCCCCTGAATAATTTCTTCATTCTCATTCCTCGTCAAATAATATCCTTCAGCGCTGATATCTCTTTCTTCACTGTGGCGCTCACCGAGCTTTCCGGCGAGAACACGCTGCGGTAGCTGTACAGCGCAAATCCGCCGTAGGACCGGCATTTCTTCGCTTCTGCGAGCTGCCTTGAAAGAATATCACTGTTGTTTATCCACTCGTATTTTCCGCTTCCTGCCCAGGCGTCCTCACAGCCGACCTTTGACACTGAAAGCCCTGCGACAAGCGGTATCCCGCCCCTGACTGCGAGCGCCTCCCACTCGTCCAGCGTGGACTTGTACGGCGCTGCGGAATTTTCAAAGCCGTAGTATATCTGCGGTATCATCACATCGAGATACCCCGGCGTGGTGCACCATTTTCTGACATCAGCATAGAGCTGATTGTAATTGTTGTCGATACGTCCCTGGACACTCACGCTGAAAACTGCGGTGGGATTTGCTCCCCTGACCGCATTATAAAGCCCACTGACCATTCTGTCGCAGTTAGCCAGGCGGAAATCTGACAGCGTTGAGTAACCGCTGCCGGAATATGCGCTGCTGTCAAAGGAAGCGTCAGTGGTAGGGTAGAAATAGTCGTCGATATGCAGTCCGTCCACGTCATAATTTGCGAGTATCTCGGACGCTCCGGAAGCGATAAGGTCCGTTACCGCACTGTATGCGGGGTTGAGGTAGTAAGTCCCGTTGACGTCCACGGCGTACTTGCCCTTCATACCGTTCGCAGTCGCAAAGCTGTAGACCGGGTAGCTGCTCCCGTAGGAGTTGATCTGACCTGTACTGCATGCCCGCAGCGGGTTTATCCACGCCTGAAACGACAAGCTGCGCCTGTGCGCTTCCTCCAGCATGACTTCCAGTGGATCGTACCCCGGGTCTTTTCCGAGAGTCCCGGTGATGTACCTCGACCACGGGAACAGTTCCGACCTGTAATAAGCGTCGCTGTGAGACCTCACATGGACATACACCGTATTTATCCCGAGCCCGGTACAGTTGTCGAAAACCGCTCCTATACTGCTCCGGAAGCCGCTCTCCGACTGCCCCTGCATTATCTCCGCAAGCTCGATATAGCTTATCCAGATACCCTTTATTTCGGAGTAGTTCACCGCCTTGTAGCTGTTGCTGCCGAAATCCGGTTCGGTGATCTCCGGCGCTGCAGCGGCAGTGGTCGTGGTGGTCACTGTTGTGGCAGCCGATGTCGTAGTATCCGATGTCGTGGCGGGAGCCTTCGTGGTCGCTGAGGAGGTCGTGCCCGCAGTCGTGGAGGGCTTTGCCGTTTCACCCGTTGTCTGCGGGGACGTAGTCATCTCAGCTGCGGAGGTCCGGGCGGGCTCGTCCGGGTGATGCCCGGCTTCGTCAGTCGCTTCCACTGGGGCGGACGATGTGCTGTCACCTGTCCGGAGGGTCACTGACGATGTGGCCACAGAAATATCCGGTTCCGGTGCCGCAGAGGTCGTGCCGGAATAGTTCACCCCGCCGGAGCTGCCGAAGTCCGCAATACTGACCCCTGACGTGCCGCCCTGCACACTGCACCCCGCCAGGAGCACTCCCGCAAAAAGGGCGCAGAACACCCTAGCTATTCTATGTTTCATGTTTGTGTATTTTCCTCAATTCCGCAGACTTCCCCGTTCCGTTCATCTGCGTTCTCTACGGGCAGATTTGCCCTATTATGTTATACAGATTTATTATAACATCGTTGCATGTTATTGTCAATACCCGGCGAAACAAAAAAGAGCCCCCGGCTCAAATTCCGGGGACCCTCTCAATGATCTCAATAATATATAGTGTCAAGCTCGCCGGACAGTGTGGAGGCGATATCGGCGACCTGCGCCTTAGTCAGCCCCATGCCCTTCATGCTGATGATGCCGTTGACCGTCAGGCCGTTGAACGTACCGAAAGAACTTTCTGTGATATTGTTATAATCCAGATAAAGCTCATTAATGCTCTCGCACTCCCACAGGGGCGAAACGTTGCTGATACGGTTATCGCCCAGGTAAATATACGACAGGTCAGGCTTGCCCGAAAGGAACGAGATGTCAGAAATTCCGCACCCCGCAAGGCATACTCTCTGGAGCTGATCCATCTTTTTCAGCACACTCACAGAGCCCGACACCGCACAGTTATTTACACCCAGCGAAGTCAGTCTGGTGCAGCCCCTGATAGCGTTAAGACTTGTGATCTTCGTATCGCACAGCCACAGGCTGTCGAGCTTTTTCATGCCGCTCAGCACTGAAATGTCGGATATCGGATTATTGTTCGCTCCGAATCCCACAAGACCTGTCAGCTTTTTCACCGCCGAAATATCTGACACGTTATTGTTGTGAAAATACAGGTACTTCAGCTTCGGCATGTACTTCACAAAGGAAATGTCACTGATATTATTGTCGTTCAAAATCAGCGTATCAAGGTTCGTCATGTACTTCAGGTCGGCAACGTCACTGTTTTTCAGCCCTGCGCCCTCTATCGTCAGACTTTCAAGATCCGTTGAATAGCTTTTTCCGCCGATCTTTACCGAGTCCACAGTTGCCGGGGGCTTCGCAGCCGCAGATGTCGAAGCCGAAGTGGTCGTTGTCACCTCCGGCGTGGAAGAACCGGACGAGCTGGTCGTTGTATCCTCCGGGGGCTCACTGTCAGGCTCGGGAGTAGTAGACTTCGTGGTCTTTCTGGTCGTGGTGGTCGCAGAGGTCCTGCTGGTGGTTTCCGGCTCCTCCGGTTCCTGGTCGTCCTCGGTGGGTATTATTTCCGGGACGCTTTCGGACGCTGACGGAACAGTCGTGCCGCTGTAATAATTCCCGCTGTTTACTGTTTCCTGGACGGGAACGCTCCCGTCTCCCCTGCCAACGGAAACGGCAATTATGACCGCCGCTGCGGCTGCCGCTACGGTTCCGCCTGCGGCGATGAAAGCCTTTTTAGGCAGACGCTTCTTCGGAGCTGATGGCTCCGGTCCCTGCACTGCTGCGGGGAACTCCCCGGTTTCCACAGGAACAACGGACGGGACCGCTTCTTCAGGGACAACGGGCGGGACCGCTTCCTCAGGCACAGGAGTCGTCACCGGCATTGGCGTTTCCTCCGGAGCTGCAGCGAAAGAGGGTTCCCCGGCAGGAACCGGCGGAGGTACTATAGTTTGCTCCTCCGGTGCGGACCGGACTGTGCTCCCCTGGGTGCGGCGGGTGCTTCCGAATGGCATTGCCGTGGGGAATGCGACGTCCGCACTCATGGCGGGCTGCTGCGGGACTATGATGGGCTGAGGCTGGTAGTCAACAGCGCTGAGGTCGCTGCGCATTACAAAGACGTCTGCATAGCGGTCAGAGATCTTCAGCTGCACCGCTCTCAAAATGACCTCCCACAGCTTCGGCTCGATGCCAAAACGGTTCTCGCTGAACGTGGAGTCGTCCTCCAGGCGGGTCATGGGGTCGTCCGGGATCTCGCCGGTTAGCGCATAGTACATCGTTGCGCCCAGGGAGTAGATGTCCGTCCAGGGTCCCTGCCTGCCCTTTTTCTGGTACTGCTCCAGCGGGGCGAAGCCGGGCTTCAGTATCACCGAAAGGCTCTGGGAGCGCTCCATAAGCACCTGTCGTGCAGCGCCGAAATCTATCAGCTTGACATCGCCGTTGCTGCAAAGCATGATGTTGTCCGGTGAGATGTCCCGGTGGAGCACCGATGTGCTGTGCGCCGCCATCAGAGCATTTGTGACATTATACGCAAGGAACAGCGCCTGGGGAGCGGTCAGCAGCCCCTGCTTCTGGACGTACTCCTTCAGGGTCCTGCCATGGAGGTACTCCATGGAGAAATAGACCGTGTCGTTCTCGTAAAAGAACTCATGGACCCCCACGATATTCGGGTTTCCGTTGAACCGGGACACCAGCTTTGCTTCCTCGTAGAAACGCTCGGCGCCCGCACGGAATACGTCCGCATTTTCCTCGGTAGTGACTGCCACGGTAGGGTCTCCGCTGTTCCTTATCGCCAGCCCGAAGGGGTAGTATTCCTTTACTGCGACCTTTTTTCCCGTGGAATTATCCAGAGCCAGGTAGGTTATTCCAAAACCGCCCTTACCAATCGCCCTGCCGATTATGTACTTTCCGATCAGAATGCTGCCCGGGGCAAGCATTGTAGGGTCGTTCACCGCTGTTGACGGGTCATAGCCGCAAACCGGGCAGGGCTGAGCCCCGACCTCTTCAAAGCAGCTTTCGCACAGCTTTCTCCCACCTATCTCGATCATATAACATCACCTCATAACTGAACAGCCTGAAATCAGGCGCATATAGTTTCAGTTATATTATACCATATACTATATTTTTTTGGTATGCAGATTAGTTATACAAATCATATTGGTAAATAAAAATGAGAGGAACGGAGTCCTCCCATTTTTTGTGTTTCGTTATGTACTGATGATCAGCCCTTAACGTTGTAATCCTCGCAGAGAGCGTTCATAGCGCCGAAGAGCTTAGCACAGTAAACGAACGGACCAACGATGATAAATGAACCAAGCACATTCCAGAGCCAGAAAGAAGAAGCGCCGAACTCGATCGCAATGCCACGTCTTTTAAGCTCGTTGCCGATTCTGTCGGAAAGGTTGTGATACCATACAAGGCTGCCGATTCCCAATGTGATGCCGGCAACCAGGAAGCACAGCAGGCAGAAGTGCATCGTCTTTCTGTTATCATAACGGGAAGCGATGAGGTTTATCCTCTCGGAAATAGAGGACATAACAACGATGGGATAAATGCCGAATGTAATGAGTCCCAGGAAGATGTACTTCACGAGGGAATAATTAGCCTTCAGCTGAAGCGCAGGGGCATTGGAATAGGAAGCATTCTGTGCTCCGTTAGTCAGTGCGCCGCATGCGGGGCAAGCAACTGCGCCTGCCGGGAGTTCGCTACCACAATTTGTGCAAACCATAATGAATCTCCTTTTTATAATATATGTGTGTTTCATCGGATCATCCGATGATTTAATTATACACAATAAATCATCTTTTGTCAATATAAAAACACATATTCAGACACTGTATGAGCAATATTTGCCTTTTTATACAAAAATACTATTCAATATTGTATTGTATGCACTGATGAAGCCCTATATTACAAAACCGCCCTGCATTTTACAGGGCGGTCGTATTATTATTATTTCGTGTGGTCGAGGTTAAAGTTACAGTTCTCGTGGAACTGTTTACTCTCCTTTGCGCCTTTTCCTGACTTCCTGTCGTCAGGGTGAAGCTCACGGTGCAGATGAAGGTCCTGCTGCTTGTTTTCACTGCGGACCAGGTCTGCGTCCTGCTTCATCGTGTGAGTTTTCTTTTCACTCATAGCGCCACCGGTTCTGAATTAAACGCAGCCCTGAGCCTTCATAGCCTCTGCAACCTTCAGGAAGCCAGCGATGTTAGCGCCTGCCATGTAGTTGCCGGGCATGCCGTACTCCTTAGCAGCGTCGTCGCAGCTCTTGAAGATGGATACCATGATGTTGTGGAGCTTCTCGTCAACTTCCTCGAAGGTCCAGCTGTATCTGATGGAGTTCTGGCTCATCTCAAGACCGGAGGTAGCTACACCACCTGCGTTTGCAGCCTTTGCAGGACCATAAAGCATCTTGTTAGCGAAGTAAACCTCGATAGCCTCGGGAGTAGAAGGCATGTTAGCGCCCTCTGCTACTGCATATACGCCGTTCTCAGCAAGGTTCTTTGCGAACTCGCCGTTGATCTCGTTCTGGGTTGCGCAGGGCAGAGCGATGTCAGCCTTGATCTTTGCGCCCCAAACGCTGCCCTCGTGGTACTCAGCGTTCTTGTGGGAGGTTCTGCCGACATACTCCTTGATTCTGCCACGCTCAACTTCCTTGATCTGCTTAACAACATCAAGGTCGATCCCGTCAGGATCGTAGATGTAGCCATTGGAGTCGGATACTGTTACGACCTTGGCGCCAAGCTCGGTAGCCTTCTTGGTTGCATAGATAGCAACGTTACCAGAACCGGAGATGATAACTGTCTGGCCCTTGAAGCTCTTGCCGTTAGCCTTGAGCATCTCGTCAGTGAAGTAGCACAGACCGAAGCCGGTAGCCTCAGTTCTTGCAAGAGAACCGCCGTAGGTCAGTCCCTTACCGGTAAGAACGCCGGAGAACTCATCACGGATTCTCTTGTACTGACCGAACATGTAGCCGATCTCACGTCCGCCGGTACCGATATCGCCGGCAGGAACATCGCAGTCAGGACCAATGTGTCTGCAGAGCTCAGTCATGAAGCTCTGGCAGAAGCGCATAACCTCGCCGTCAGACTTGCCCTTGGGGTCGAAGTCGGAGCCGCCCTTGCCGCCGCCCATGGGGAGGGTGGTCAGGGAGTTCTTGAAGATCTGCTCGAAGCCGAGGAACTTGATGATACCAATGTATACGGAGGGGTGAAGTCTAATACCGCCCTTGTACGGACCGATAGCAGAGTTGAACTGGATACGGAAGCCTCTGTTTACCTGTACCTTGCCGTTGTCATCTACCCACGGAACACGGAAGATGATCTGTCTTTCAGGCTCAACTATTCTATCGAATACGCCTGCATCGATGAGGTCCTGTCTCTTTTCAGCAACGGGCTGAAGAGTCTCAAAAACCTCAGTAACTGCCTGAATGAACTCAGGCTCGCCGGGATTTCTCTTCTTTACAGTCTCCAGTAAGTCTGTGAGATACTTGTTAGTTAACGCCATTGTTAAGTAACCTCCTAAAAAAATTCCTCCGCAGGCGGTATTATGTGACGGCATATCCCGGTTTTTTACCGCTGATGTGCCGCAGCCCCACGGTCTGTATTAATTATACAACATGTTTATTCATTTTGCAAGATAGTTTTGAGATTTTTTCATTGCAAAAATGCTTTTTGTTTACTTGCAACAATTAGATTGGGCTCGGGTTGTGCATATTTCACAGTTTTATTTACTAAAAAAACCTGTTGAACTGGAGAAATCCTGCATCAATGTGCAGAAATGTGCCTGAATCGCAGGCGTCCGATTTGTGCTCCCGCACACGTAAAACGGCTTTGCAAAGCCAATCGGCTGTATTTGTCCATATACATGCGGTTTGTATGATATATCACGTTTGTATAGTTTGGTTCCGTTTTTGAAATATTTCTGCGCAGAAATTTCATTTTCACTTCCATTAAAGGGAAATTTCTTGTAAGTTCACAGCTGCCTGTACATAAAATTTGCAGAAACCCCTTGACAACTCCAAGCTGCTTGTGATATAATCTGTTCATACAAGGCATTTTCATGCACGTATGTTTTTATGAACAAAAGGGAGTGATATCATTGCCTGACATAATGAGTATTCTTGAACGTGCCCGCACTATGGAGCAGGAAACCTCCACGCAGCTTGAACACATCGAGCGGCTGCGCCGCATTGCCAAACGTGCACAGGAATCCACCGTATATGCACAGCAGACCATTGATAAGCTCATGCGACTGGAGATGCAGCTAAACGACACCATCGACCACATGTGCGATGCCAAGGCGGACGCCCTGCGGTACATCAGCTTCCTCAGCGGAGAAGAGCGCAGCGTCATAGAGGGCTACTACATTCTCGCCAAAAGCTGGCAGCAGCTCTCCTACGACCTCTACATGAGCGAGCGCCGTGTGTACATGCTCCGCAAAAGCGGGCTGAGAAAGCTGCTGGACAGGTTCGGCGGAGATATCCCAAAAAAGGACAGGGCAAATGTAAGTCTCCTTGAAAGGAGTTAGCAATGGGAATTGGCAGACGGATACGGACGCTCCGGGAGCGTGCCGGAATAACTCAGGAGGAGCTCGCACGGCGGCTCGGGGTAACGCCTTCGGCGGTGGGGAACTACGAGCGGGAGATAAGCCACCCGAAAGAAGAGGTACTGTACAGGCTGTTCACGGCGCTTTCCTGCGAGCCTAATGAGCTCTTCTCGGACTTCTACAACGCACGGCTCTCCCCGGCGCAGCTGCATCTCGCAAAATACCGTGAGCTCGATGACCACGGCAGGGAGCTTGTGGACGCCTGCACCGAAATAGAACACAGCCGCTGCACCCAGGGGCTCACCGCAGTCGCCGCCAGGAGCTTCAGCAAGGGGAATTCCCGGCACGAGCTCCGGCTCACGAAGCGGGAGGGCGCACCAAGCATTTTAGACCAGCCTGACCATAAGGAGGACATATGACAGGTTCAGAGGCACTCTGCCGCTCGGGGGTCTGCTCGCTCCCGGTAAGCGTTTCGACAGTCGCCGGGGCTTTCGGGGTCAAGGTCGTGGATTACGCTTCATTCGAGCGTTCGTTCAGCGTTACCCGGCAGGAGCTCTACGACAACGCCAGTTTCAGCGGGTTTTCCATGATGGTGGACGGGCAGTTCGTGTGCGTGCTGAACACCAGCCTTTGCCACCGTGCAAGGCGCAGATGGACCGCCGCCCATGAGCTCGGGCATGTCCTCTCAGGACACATCTCCGGGGAGCGCAGCTTCACTACCCCCGAGCAGGAACGTGAAGCAGACTTGTTCGCTGCAGAGCTCCTTGCGCCGCTCACAGTACTGCATTTCTGCGGGGTGTCCTCCGCAACGGAAATCGAAAAGCTGTGCGGGATATCCCGGC
>CAKSGA010000028.1 GCA_934454435.1 uncultured Oscillospiraceae bacterium
TGCCTGCGGTGAGGTTCGGAGCGATGCTCTGCTTGTAAAGGTCAGCCTGTCTTTCATCGTTGATAAGGATCATGATGATGTCAGCCTTCTTTGCAGCCTCAGCAGCAGTGTAAACCTTGAAGCCTGCGTCCTCAGCCTTCTTCCAGCTCTTGGAGCCCTCATAAAGACCGATGATGACATTTACGCCGCTCTCCTTGAGGTTCAGAGCGTGAGCGTGACCCTGGCTGCCGTAGCCGATGATAGCAACAGTCTTGCCGTCCAGCAGGGACAGATTGCAGTCTTCCTGATAATAGATCTTTGCCATTGTTTTGTATCTCCTTTTGAAGAATTAATATACGACGCCTTTTGAGCGAGGTTATACGGTCAAACCCTTACGGCGGCTTCGCCCTTCTGCATCGCTATTGTGCCGGTGCGGACTACTTCCTTTATGCCATAGGGACGCAGAAGCTCTTCATATGTGTCGAGGTTCTGCTTGGTGTCTGAAAGTTCAATCGTCATAGAGTTCGTAGAGATATCCGAGATCTTTCCCTTGGCTATCTCCGCAATGCTGATGAGCTCTGCACGCTGCTTCTGCGTGCAGCTTACCTTTATCAGCACGAGCTCCCTTGTCACAGCGGAGTCGTTGTGCAGGGTCTTTACCTTTATGACGTCGATCAGCTTGTTGAGCTGCTTTTCTATCTGTTCGAGGGTGTATGCGCTGCCGTCCGCAACGATGGTTATTCGGGATACCTTTTCATCGTCGGTGACGCCTACCGCCAGGCTGTCGATATTGAAGCCACGGCGTGCGAACAACCCTGCCACTCTTGCGAGAACGCCTGCATGGTTCTCGACCAGAACTGAAATTGTATGTTTCATGCCTGCACCCCCGTCAGAGAATAGTCTTTTCAAAGTCCTCGACAGCCGCTTCAATGAGGTAGGGCTTGTCGGAGTCCATCATGCGCCGGAATGCGGCTTCCATCTTGTCGGGGCTGTCAACGAGCTCGTTGGCTATGCCGTAAGCGTCAGCGAGCTTCGTGAAGCAGGGGCTGCCGTCTATCGAAACAGCCATCAGGCGGTTGTCGTAAGCCTTTTCCTGGAGCTCACGCACCATGCCAAGGTAGTTGTTCTTCATCACTATGACCTTGACCGCAACGTCATGCTGAACAGCCGTTGCAAGCTCCATCATCTGCATCTGGAAAGAACCGTCGCCGCAGATCGCAACGACCTGACTTGACGGGTCAGCGAGCTTTGCGCCTATCGCTGCGGGCAGCGAATATCCCATAGTGCCCATTCCGCCGGAGGTCAGGAACCTGCCGCCGTTTATTGTGATATTGCGTGCCGTCCAGATCTGGTTCTGACCAACATCTGCGACAACAACGGCATTATCAGGCAGGAACTTGTCCAGCGTCCTGATGAACTGCTTGGGGTTGACGTAGCCCTCCGGGGCAGGCTGTATCGCCTTGTCCTCACGGAAGCCGTCCAGCCAGCTCTTCCATTCAGCGTGTTCCCCGGCGGCTACTGCTTCCAGAAGCTGACCGAGCACCAGCGTAAGGTCGCCGACTATCGGGATATCAACGTCAAGGTTCTTGCCGATCTCGGCAGGGTCTATATCGACATGTATGACAGTCAGGTCGTCACGCTGCTTCATGGCGGCGATCGCACGGTCGCCGACCCTTGCGCCGAGAAGTATCAGCGTATCGCAGGAGTTCACGGCGGTGTTCGCAGCCTTGCAGCCGTGCATTCCGAGCATTCCGTAGAACAGCGGGGAATCAGTCGGTATAGCGCCCAGACCCATCATCGTTGAAACGACCGGGATATCCGTTTGCTCAGCAAACTTTCTCATGAGCTCAGCAGCATTGCCGGTGAATAGACCGCCGCCTGCGAGTATCAGGGGCTTCTTTGCCGCTGCGAGCTGATTAGCTGCACGCTTTATCTGGTTGCCGTTGCCGGTGGTGCTGGGACGATAGCTTCGGATATCCACTGTATCGGGATATTCAAAGTCGATCTCAGCCTTCTGCACGTCAAACGGAACGTCTATCAGCACGGGACCTCTTCTGCCGGTGCCTGCTATGTAAAAAGCACGCTTGAATACCTCAGCGGTGTCCTCCGGGCGCTTGAGCAGGTAGCTGTGCTTGACGAACGGCTCCGCAGAGCCGGTGATATCGGCCTCCTGGAACACGTCACGGCCGATCTGGTCTGAGTTTACCTGACCGGTTATAACTACCATCGGCACGGAGTCCATATAGGCCGTAGCGATTGCGGTGATAAGGTTCAGCGCACCGGGTCCGCTGGTGGCGACCGCAACGGCGGGCTTTCCGGTAATTCTTGCATAACCGCTTGCGGCGTGACCTCCGTTCACCTCATGGCGGACGAGTATATGCCGGATATCGGTTTTGTATAATTCATCGTAGAACGGGCAGATAGCAGCGCCGGGATAGCCGAAAACCGTGGAGATCCCCTCGGCGGCAAGGCACTCTGTCATAGCCTTGGCTACGGTCATGCGAACAGTACTCAAAACTGGAACATTCCTTTCATACACTTCATTGTGCAGTGTATATTCATTCATTGATATTTCGATACTCTATTATTATACCAAACATCATGCGTATTGTCAAGAGAAATATGCGATTTTTATGCGCATGACGGCGCTTTTTGTGGTTAGTTATAATAAACGGAACGCCCGGCGCAACAGTGCCGGGCGTAGGTTTTATGTCCGTGTGAGCTTCTTGTATCGCTCAAGCGGCTGGAGCCATTTGTCGTGCTCCTGCGGGGTGAATTCCTGGGTCAGCCCGGAGCTGATTATCATTCTGCGGGCTTCGGCGATATCGCTGATCTCGCCGAGGGCTACCAGCGTGGAAATGGCGTTTCCAAGCGCCGTAGCCTCCACCGGACCTGCCACGGCAGGAATCCCGGCGGCGTCTGCGGTCAGCTGACAGAGCAGCTTGTCTTTTGTGCCGCCGCCTATCATGTTTATACGTCTGAAATCGTGACCGGTGAGCTCTGATATCTCGCTGAGGGTCAGTGCAAACTCGCACGCAAGGCTCTGGTAAATGCACCGCATGATCTCCCCGGCGCTTTCCGGCACGGGCTGGGAGGTCTTTCGGCAGAACTCCTGTATCTTCAGCGGCATGTCGTCAGGGGCTGCGAAGTCCGGGGCGTTGGGGTCGATGAAGCTGACGAACGGAGCGCTCTCCCTCGCCATAGCTTCAAGGTCTGCGAAGCTCCAGCCGGCGCACTGCGTGGAGTTGTACCACCGCCGGGTCTCCTGAATGAGCCACAGCCCCATGATGTTTTTCAGAAGCGTGGTCGTCCGACCGCTGCCGCCCTCGTTTGTGAGCCCCATTTTAAGCGCCTGCTCAGTGACCAGCGGCCTGCGGAGTTCTGTGCCGAACAGCGTCCAGGTCCCGCAGCTGAGAAACGCAAAGTGTTCCTCTTCCGAAGGCACCGCCATTACTGCGGAAGCAGTGTCGTGGGAGGCGCATGCAAATACCGGCACGGGGTCGCAAAGGAACTCATCTGCGAGCTCCTGCTTCAGCTCTCCGTAACGCTCCCCGGGCTGGATTATCGGGGCGAAAATGCGCTTCGGAATGCCCAGCGCTTCGATGAGGTGGAGGTTCCAGCCCCGGGCCTTCTGGTCGATGAGCTGGGTGGTGGTCGCCTCGGTGAACTCGCTGCGGCACTCGCCGGTCAGGAAGTATGCGAACAGGTCCGGCATCATCAGCAGCTTCTCTGCACGGAATATCGTGTTCTTTTCATATCTGACAAGGTAATTGAGCTGGAAAAGCGTGTTGATGTTCATGGGCTGAATTCCGCTCTGCATGAACAGGTCCTTTGCAGGAATGCGGGCACAGACGTCCTCGACCATACCATCAGTGCGGCTGTCACGGTAGTGGACCGGCTTTTCCATAAGCTGACCGTCCTGACCTATCAGCCCGAAGTCCACGCCCCAGGTATCGACGCTTATAGCATCAAACCCGCCGTTGAACACGCCGAAGCCGATAGCGGTCTTCATCTGTTCCCACAGCTCGTCGGTGTCCCAGCAGAGATGTCCGCCCTCGGTGATGGGAACGTTGGGGAAGCGGTGTATCTCCTCCAGCTCGAACCTGCCGTCTTTGATACGGCATAGCATGGCACGGGCGCTGGACGCTCCGAAATCGAATACTAAAACGGTCTTGGACATAACAAACTCCTTGTTGAATGTTGGAAAAATCCGCACAAAGCCGGCAGCGTTCCTGTGCGGCAGTGGAAATATCAGAGCTTTTTCTCAAGGCAGACGAGCTGCACGCCGGGAAGCCCGTTGAACGTGCAGGGAACTATCCCGGCCTCCCGCCAGCCGTGCTTTGCGTACATGCATCGTGCTGCGGAGTTGCGCTGGTTGGTGTCGATGCGAAGAATATGGCAGCCGTGCTCCAGGGCGTAGTTCTCATAGAACTGCAGGAACGCCCTTGCATAACCCTTTCCATTTGCGGAGGGCTCCACCACCAGTGTATGGAGCACCCACACATCGCTGTCAGGGGCATCGTAGAACCAGTCGGCGCCGGCATATTCCGGAAACTGCTGCTGATTTATCCGCCCTGCGGCAAGAACCTTCCCGCCGTCCTCGAGGACGAACAGGTCGCCCAGGGACACCGCTGCTTCAGCGGTCGCACGGACAGGGTAGATGCCACGCCGCCAGCCGATGGTCATTTTTCCTGCTTCCTCGCAGTCGTGGATATGGTCGTATATCAGCGTTACGGCGTCTATATCCTGCGTTGTTGCCTTTCTTATGTTCATAAATTTTTCCTCAGTGATACTTGCGGTAGCCCGGGTGTCTGATGGGGAATGTCTTTCCGATGTCGCAGCATTCCTGTATCTTGTCCATGGGGAGGTCCTTTGCTCCGCCGAGCTGACGTGCTACAAGGCTTACCTTTGCGAAGTGCTCCAGCGTTTCCATGCGGTAGTACGCCTGGATTATGTCAACGCCTACGGTGAGCGCTCCGTGGTTCTCCATCAGGATAGTGTCGTGGTTTTCGAGGTAAGGCACGATGCTGTCTGCAACGCCGACCGAGCCGGGGGTGTCGTAGGGCGCTATCGGCACGCTGCCCAGGAAGATTATGGCTTCGGGCATGGTGTAGTCGTCCAGCGGGATATGTGCTATCGCAAAGCCGGTGGCTGTGGGCGGGTGCGCATGTACTACAGCGTTGACCTCAGGACGTGCGGCGTAACAGCGCAGGTGCACCTTGAATTCGCTGGTGGGTTTGTATCCGGGGAGCTGCGCAGGCTCTACCACCTCGTTGTCTGCATTCATCTTGATGAGCATTTCGGGCTTCAGAAGAGCCTTGCTGGTGCCGGTGGGGGTGGTGATGAAATTGCCGTCGGGCAGTCTTGCGGAGATGTTGCCGTCGTTCGCAGCCACAAATCCGAGCTGCCACAGCTTGTGTCCGACGTCGCAAATAGCTTCCTTGATTTCCTGTTCGGTCATATCGTTTTCCTTCCTGTTCCGGGCGGAAATTCCACCCTTTCGTTCCGGCGTGAAAGCCGTCTTATTAATTGTACCATGTTCCCGATGAAAAGTAAAGCGAATATTTGGCTATTTCTTTTGTGCAAAATAACCAAAAAAAGCCCGGCGTATTTTTTATCAAGACCTGCACTAACCGACTTGTAATATTCGGATTTTTGTAGTATAATGTTTATATGGTTCGTTGTACCCGGCGACAGGAATTTGCATTTTCTGCCGGTTATGACATCTCGCTGCCACTACAGGGCAGCGTTCAGAAAGTAATTACGGGGGTGTGCTAGGTGAGTGGCAACAGTGTGAAATGGATACCTCTCGGCGGCATGGAGCTGTCGGCGGCAAATCTTGCGCCCGCAGAAAAGCTGCGCAAATTCGGCTTTTCGCTGATGTGCTCTGAGTTCGGCTCTGAAAAGCTGACAAAGGCAAGCATCTGCATATATGACGTTCTCGCTGAAAAGGAAACTCCGAATATCCTGCTGATAGCGTCCAGACGTGTGCTGTACGGCTGGTACAGAATTCTCATGACCGGCATCGGCGCAGATTTCAAGGTCGTTTCCGGCGCTGCAAACGAGATACTCTTTTTCTCCGAGGGCAGCTCTAATCTCTATCTTGTCCCGAACGACGTGCTTGACGGCAGCAGTGGGTTCAAGAACAGGATCCCGGCGGATTTCCGGTGGGATCTCATAATAATCGACAATGAGCAGGCAACGGAAGTGCCTGATTACAAGAAGCTTCAGGAGAATATCCCGTGGAAAACGGAGCGCCTGCTTATAATGACCCAGTTCCCTCAGAGGACTCCCGAGGACGGCGCTGCGCTTTCCTCGCTTGTCAAGGGTCTGCTAGCGGAAGAAGAGCAGCATGAAGCTGCAGATGGTCTGAACTTCGGCGTGGAAGCGCTCCCGCTGAACTATGACACGCCAGTCCTCGCAGCCGGCGACAAGCGCATATATGACGGAAGCGTCAAGCGCAATGTCGAGATCGTGGAGTACACTGTGGACAGCGGGTTCCTTTCCGGCGCACGCCGCAGAATGGATATACGTTCCGGTCTGCCGGCGTACAAATTCGGCGGGGTGCTCTTTGAGGAGTACGATGTGGACGAGTTCAAGAATATGCTCAAGAAGCCGTACTATACTCCCTCTGACGTTGCAGAGATACGTTCAGTGGACAAGAAGCTCGATGAGTTCCTTAAGCTGACCGACAGGATATATGAGAACGACAGCGACCGTGCGATAGTCTACTGCTGCGACAAGAACACCATCGAGTTCCTGCGCAGGGTGCTGACTGCGGAATATCCCGAAAGCACCGTAAAAACTGCACGTGGCGAGCTTTTCAGCAACAAGGACATTCTCCGCAAGCTGAAGGTCGATGACAGCACCGTTTATCCGAAGATAGTGCTTTCTCCGGACGATGTCGGTGCGGTCGGCGAGGGGCTTG
Organism: uncultured Oscillospiraceae bacterium; assembly: GCA_934454435.1. Taxonomy (GTDB): domain Bacteria; phylum Bacillota; class Clostridia; order Oscillospirales; family Ruminococcaceae; genus CAG-115. The sequence goes on from CAKSGA010000028.1 coordinate 6,908, forward strand.
ACCGTATAAATTACATAATCAACTACGAACTGCCCGGTTCACCGGTACTGCTGGAGCGCCGCATGACACGTCATGGCAGCAGGCATGAGAGTGAGCGGCACTTCGTTATATTCAGGGACACCAACGGGCTGTTCGACAGCAGAATGCTCAGCAGAGTGCTCTACGCAGCGCTTCCTGACGCTTTCTGCGGAAGCCTTCCCGCAAGGAATATCCTGCTGGACATCGACCGCAAGGGCGAGTTCCTTTCCGAGCTGGTCGCTGACCTGAAGTACGCTGAGAGCTACTCCAGCGAGGTGGACAACTGCTACGACCTGATAAAGAAGTTCAAGGGCGACTATGAGCTCCTGGGTGCTGCGAAGATCGCTAATTCCAAGCAGCTCGCAGAGTACTCCGGAAAGCTGCTTGGAAAGGTGTGCAGGTTCTACGGCATAAGCAAGGAGAATTCACCGGAGGAGATCGCAGCTGCAGTTGATAAGCTCAGCGGGCTCTGCTGCGTTGATGACGGAGTTCTCAGCGCCGTTCCCGCAGACGTGCTCAGCAGGACTGTTTCCAGCCTGGACGCAGATCCGGCGGCGCAGCCCTTCGGAAGCGAGGCTGTTACAGGTCTTGCGGACGCAAGGAGCCGCATTGACGAGCTGCATAACGGTGTGAACTATCATCTTATGATAAAGAACGACATTCAGTCCCTCAACGACTGCATTCAGTACCCGGTGCTGTACGGCGTATGGCGCTACAGGGTGCGTGAGCAGGACAGCGTACGTTCGTTCAGGGATTTCATAAAGATCTATAATGACGGCATCTGACCGTCAGAAAATGGCGATTTTCTGCGTGACCCTGCCGCACCGCACGGGGCAGGGGGCAGTCAAAAAGTGCGGAGAAACGGGGCGTATTTATGAGCGAAAACAATGAGCAGGTCGAAAAGCTCCTTGGTGACTTCTTTGAGCGCCACACTGCCGGCGACCGGGAGGGCATGAACGAGGTACTGCAGAAGATACAGATGATGCTCTATTCCGGCGATGTTGACAGTACTCCGTTCAAGGACTACTTCAACAGCATGTACACCGGCAGAAGCGCAATAAATGTCGCTGGCATGGTGAACGATTACCCCAGGGAGTCCATTATCAGAGAGCTGCTGCAGAACGTTTTCGGCTGCGATTATGAAGATAGTGACATCAAGGTGATGATCGAGTTTCTCGATGAAGGTCAGGTCAAGCTGACCTACAACGAGACCGGTTTCTCGCTTGAGCAGGTGTTCTATTACCTTTCCGTAGGAAGAAACGACGGGAACAAGGAGCGTGAGGGCCGTTTCGGCCTGGGCGCAAAGAGCGTATTTGCGAACGTTGACTGGTTCAAGATGCGCTCCAACAACTACTCCCTGCGTGTCGTAAACGACGGCGGAACGCTGAAGGTCCGTGAACTGGAGCTCACAGCGCCGCAGTTCAAGCATACGGAGATAGTATTTGCGCTTGATGAAGAGGACCAGAAGAAGCTCCATCATAACCTCGTCACCATGACATCTGAAAAGGGCGACTATATGAACATGGTCGACCTGTGCTTCGCTTTCATCAGAAAGAAGCATCTCAAGGCGTCGGACGAGCAGGAGAACCTCTCCAGAACATTCAACATAGCGATAATCTCCTTCGGCAAGCCCGAGGTCGTTTATAAAATTCAGGTGCACCGCCGGGACGAGAACGATCTTCCCAAGATACGTTTCAGCGAGAACGGCAAGTCGGTCGCAGACTTCATTCACATGGAGGAGAACGGCTTCGTATACCTGATCCCGTTCGCAATTTCCGGTGCGAAGCGTGACGCTGCAAAGGTGCTCATGAGCAAGTACAACTACTTCTCCACCTTTGAGCTGACGGGTCTTGTAAAGGCAAGCAGGCAGGAGTTCCTGCAGGAGCAGCTGTCGGCGTTCTTCGTCAGCGTTCCGAACAGGTATATCACGAACAACCGTGCGGGTATCCGTCACGACTGCATCGAGGAAGTTTCCACCGAGATAGAGGAGGATATCCTCGACATTGTTGAAGAGTATAAGAAGCTTTTCGTGCTTCAGCTCACCAAGCGCCCTGACAACCCTGAGCGCTATATGCTCAGGCCGGCGCAGTATGTGTTCGAGTTCTTCTACAATTACATAAGCACAAGTTCCCTTGTAAAGGAGCTCCGGGAGAAGTTTGCGGAGAGCATTTCAGTGAAATTCCCCGACCGTGAGGAACCGGTTTCATTCACGGACCTGAGGGAGAGAGGCTACTACACCGAAAGCGCCGACACCGACATCGAGGCTCACGATAACGGTGAAGCCGGGCAGAAGCTGCTTGCAGAGCTCGACCAGATGCAGGAGTGGTACGGCGAGGAAGGCGACCGTGTATTCGTTGCGAAGTACGACTGGTATCGCCAGGAAACCAACGAAAAGGGCGTTGAGTACGCATATTCGTTCCGTCAGGACGGCCACGACTATCTGATGTGCTCCGACAAGAACCGCAATATCAAGGATTACGGCCTGTCTGAGGGCTTCATGAACATTATCGGTCTGAAGCTCAAAAACTGTATCGTAAACGGCGCAGTTGCAGACGAGAATGCTCTGGAAGAGGCGTTCCGTGTTATCGACGACATGTTCGGCGAGAGCTACCGCATAGACATGAAGTACTTCCAGTTCATCATCACGTCCGGCGGCAGTGAGATACACTTCGAGATCTCAAAGATACAGATCGGCAACCTCAAAAAGGCAATGGACGTTATCCATAGCCACGAGATGCGTTTTGAGAGCCATCAGATCTACAATCAGGTGATCACGCTGATGGTGAATTCCTTCACCAACGGCAAGGACACCATGACTTTCCTGCGTGAGATAAAGAGCCAGGGCGGCGAAGTAACGCTGGCGCTGGATATCAACAAGCGCTACCGCTTCTCCGCATACGGGAAGCAGTTCATGATCCCGCCGAACATCAGCAACACTGACCTGCTGGAGATCGTCGGCGATGTCTACATGCTTATCGAGAGCGGCATGTTCAACGGGCGTGTGTTCGATTTCCCGTACAATCCCGGCCGCTACGACTATGACGCTGAGGAGATACTCACCGTTCTGCCAAACCTTGGCAATGCCGGGGCTGTGGCAGACAAGATCTCAAAGATCTACACCTGCGACCTGGGGCTCAGCAGAGTTGCGCTTCTTGGCGAGAACGACAAGATACTGCGTATCATCGACCCTGTTGACGGCATTCCCGCTGACCTTGAAGCAAAGACCGAAAAGTTCGTTGTTCTGCGTGACGGACTGAACAAGCCGCAGTTCGCAAAGTACATCGAGTTCATTCTCACCGGCAGACAGGGTGCGGCGCTTGCGGTGCTGTATTCCAGCTCCGAGGAGCCGAATCAGGTCCTGGTAGACCAGATACCCTACTATTACAAGCCGATACCCACGATACAGCACCGTGAGTTCGATTATCTCCGTGGCGAGGTAAGGCGCATTGCGGGAATAAAGGACCCCAGGCTGTACAAGAACTTCTTCGCACGGGATATCAACGCAAAGCTGTACGGCTACGGCGGTTCCTGCCCGTGCTGCGGGTACGAGTCAAAGATGATCAACAGCTTTATCCTGAAGGATTTTTCGATAGGTCTGCTGAATGAAGAGGGCAAGGAGCAGAAGTTCCGCTTCTCGCTGTACCTCTGCGCAAACGACTCCTACGCTGCCGGCGGCTGGATAATCGATGATGTTTCCATCGGTGGCATGTCCCCGTTCCTCTGGCTGGAGGAGGTATCTCAGATCGATTACATTCCTCCGGAGTTCCTCTATTGCCGCATCAAGTACCGTCCGCAGGTGACTTACGATATCTGCGAGACCGGTTCCGGTGACGAGAACGCCGCAGGCGCAGTTTATGACGGCGCTCAGGAAGTCCTTGACTTCGTGCTTTCGCCGATGATGGCTGCTAAGTGGTTTGAGGAGAACCAGAAGTAAATAATTAGGACCTGGCAGCGATAGCTGCCAGGTCTTTTGTTATAAAATCATTACCAGCTTTCCCGAAGTGTCAACGGTGTAGTCCAGTTTTGGGCGCCGCAGCTCATGACCGCCGGAGTCCTTTTCCGCCGTCCACAGCATCTGATTGAGGGTCAGCATGCTCTGTGAGAGGTAGGTGTTCGGCATGAGGGAAAGGTAGCCGAGATACGATCCGGTCTTTTCGCCCTCGGTGATCAGGTTCATATCCTCGCCGTCAACGGTGCGCCAGCCGATATCGGTGGTGGGGTCCAACTCGAACCATTCACCGTCAATGAAAACCGCAGCCCACATGTGCGAAGCGTCCGTGTTTTCAATGCTTATCGCCGGAATTTTCTGCGCCCGGCACATGGTTATAAGGACGTTCGCAAAGTCCCAGCAGACGCCGACATGGGTGTCGTACATGCTGTAGGTGCCGCTCCAGTCGGCGTTTGCACGCTCCCTGCGTTCGTTCAGTATGTCCGCCATGTAGCTGTCGTAGGAGATGTTGTCGGTCAGCCATTCGTACATTGTCAGAAGCTTCCTGCCGTCCGACCAGTCAGGGCGGGTCAGCTCAGAGGAAAGCTTGATCCACAGGTCAGTGTCGCACCGGTATTCCTCGCTGTATGGGAATACCGGATAGGTCAGACGCATTGTTTCATAGCTGTTTCCGGGGGTCACTTCAAAGAGGTCTATCAGCTCATATAGCTTGACCCGGCGCTCTGCGTGAGTCCTGACCTGCTCGGAATTTTCTGAGGTGGTGCAGAACATCGTCAGACCGTCTGCGGTGTAGAACGCAAGCTGCGCCTGCTTCCCGTTGGAAAGCTCTGCCCGGAGGTAGTACAGTCCCGGCTCCAGCTCAGAGGTGTCGATGGTCACTTTCCTGGACTTCACAGCGGCGGACCTGGTGGAAACATCGTTCACGAGTTCCGCACTTTTGACTGTCACACCGCTCAGTGAGTAGTCGTAGAACCAGTAGGAAAGCGCTCTGCTGGAGATCTCGCCTTTCAGCCCGTAGTACATTTCGGCGTCACAGTATGTGTCGTCAGCGCCGAAGCCGCAGGCGGCATTGTAACGGAAATCGCACAGCCACGGGTCGGTCCCGTCGATCCTGAGGTTATCGGTGCTGCAGGGGTATTGCACCGTGGTGAACCTGTCCGGTCTGACTTCCAGGGTCGCCGGAGCGGGAGCGATCTCAGCGGCGTAGGGTGCTGCTTCAAGGGTCTGTATCCCGGAAGCAGGGGACGGCTCTGCCGGGGTCTGGCAGCCGGAAAGTAAAACAGCAGCCGCAAGCAGCGGGGCGATGACCAGCTTTTTCATAGGCTCTCCTTTACATTTAACGTGTGAATGAGGGTATCTGCTGTGTTATGCAGTGGATATTTCCACCGCCTATGAGGATATCCCGGGCGTAAACCGGTATGACCTCCCGCTCCGGGAACAGCTCCTGGAGCTTCTGCCGTGCGGGCTCGTCCGCAGGGTCGCCGAAGAACGGCATGACCACTGCACCGTTGGATATGTAAAAGTTCACGTAGCTTGCCGCAAGGCGCTCCCCCGGGGTACGGGTGGGCTCGAAGTCCATCGTGTCAAGTCCGTCGCATTCCTCTGCGGTGATGGTGACGGGCCTGGGAAGCATGAGCTTGTGCACCTTTATTCTGCGCCCCTTTGCGTCCGTGGAGTTCTCCAGTATCTCCAGGCAGGAGCGTGACATCTCATACTGGGGGTCGGAGGTGTCGTCAGTCCACGCCAGCACGACCTCTCCGGGTCTTACGAATGCGCAGATGTTGTCAACATGCTCGTTGGTTTCATCATTGTAAATGCCCCGGTCCAGCCAGAGGACCTTTTCAGCGCCGAGGTATTCGAGAAGGTGTGCTTCTATCTGCTGCTGTGTAAGTCCGGGGTTTCTTCCTGCGCTGAGCAGGCACGCCTTTGTCGTGAGGATAGTCCCCTCGCCGTCGGAGTGTATCGAGCCGCCCTCCAGCACGAAGCCGGAACTGTCGTACATGTCCTTGTCGAATAGGTCGCATAGTTTGCGGGCCATCTTGTCGTCAAGGTCCCAGGGGAAGTACAGACCGTCCTCAAGCCCGCCCCAGGCGTTGAAGCTCCAGTTCACGCCACGTATTTCGGAGCCATTGGTGACGAATGTCGGTGCATAGTCCCTCGCCCAGCTGTCGTTGCTGGACATCTCCACCACCCTGATGTGCGGAGGTAGCATTCTGCGGGCGTTTTCGTACTGTTTTGCGCTGGCGCAGACAGTGACTTTCTCGCTGCGGGCGATGGCGGTGCAGACCTGCACGAACGCCTTCCTTGCAGCATATGCGCCGTACTGCCAGGAGTCTGAGCGCTCTGGGAAAATAAGAATACAGCCGTAGTGCGGGGAGAATTCCGCAGGCATGAAGAACCCGTCCTGCTTCGGGGTAGAATCAAGTACTCTCATGTGTTACCTCTCGGTTATCTTTCCGTACATTTCCGGGCGACGGTCACGGAACACGCCCCAGCTCAGGCGCATGTCACGGAGCTCGTCCAGGTCGAAGCTGTGGGTGAGGATCATGTCAGAGCTGCGGTCAGCGCATTCAACAAGCGCACCGGTGTTGTCTGCAATGAAGCTGCTGCCGTAGAATGTCAGGGAAGAGGACTGGTTCTGGTTTTCACTGTCGGGACGGACCGTTTCGGTGCCGATACGGTTCGCAGCGACTACAGGCACGAGGTTAGCCGCAGCGTGACCCTGCATACAGCGCTGCCAGTGTGGCATGCTGTCGCATTCAAGGACGGGCTCGGAGCCGATAGCAGTGGGGTAGAGCAGTATCTCAGCGCCCATCAGAGCCATACAGCGTGCGGCTTCCGGGAACCACTGATCCCAGCAGATACCCACGCCGATCTTTCCGAACCTTGTGTCCCAGACCTTGAAACCTGTCCCGCCGGGGGTGAAATAGAACTTTTCCTGGTAGAAGTGGTCATCGGGGATATGGGTCTTGCGGTAGACTCCCATTACGGAGCCGTCGGCGTCGATCATTGCAATGCTGTTGTAGAGCACGTTGCCGTCCTGCTCGTAGAAGCTGACGGGGAGTGCCACGCCGAGCTCCGCAGCGACCTTGCGGAAGTGCTGCACCGCCGGGTTCTCATCGACCGGGGAAGCGAGTCTGTAGCTGTCGTAGCGGCGTTCCTGGCAGAAATACCAGTTCTCGAAGAGCTCCGGCAGAAGAATTACCTGTGCGCCCTCTGCCGCCGCCTGCCGAACCAGCCTGTCGGCTTTTTCGATGGATTTTTCCGGCGTTTCCGGCACGGACATCTGAATGGCTGAAACTGTGATATTGCGCATTTGAAACTCCTTTGCTGAATTGAATACCTTTCATATCAGAAAACGGCGCCGCAGCTGGGCAGGGCGCCGTTGTAACGATCCTTTCAGACCATCTCAATTATAGCATAATATGCGGGGTATGTCAAGTCAGAAGGCTCTTTTTACTGAGCTGTGAGGCAGTCTGCGATGTAGTTCATGAAGTTCCCGTAGGACTTCATGAACTCGAGTGCGGGGACGTCAAGGGTCGTTTTATCGGCGGAGGAACAGCCGTCGGTGAGCGCCGTCATGAGCTTGTTGTATTCTTCCACTGTGATCTTGTCGTAGCTCTGGCCCTCCAGAACAGCCCAGTTTCCAAGGCTGTCGTGCTCCAGGCTGCCGAGGAGCTTCATGCTCTTTTTACCGACCTTGTAGAAACTGTCGAACACATCGGTAGCGGTTTCGGCGTTGAGACCAGCGGTGAACGGAACTTCAGCGGTGGTGTGGAGTATGTAGTCGGAGCCCTTTCTGAGCACCTCGAAATCAAGCCCGCAGGGAACGACGGAGCCGAGCTCCTTTATCTTTCCGCCGGACAGCCTGTAGCATACGGCTGCGTAGGACTTATAGGACGGATAGACCATCACGGCGAGCCAGTCGTCGCCCATCTGGTAAGTGTAGAGCGAGATCGCCGGAGTCACCATGGCATCGTCTGCGCCGATGGAGTTCCACTTTTTGTTCCATTTCCTCACCAGACCCTCGCTGTAGACCGTAACATCGTCCCGCAGCCCGGCGGTGTTGAGGACATACCGCATCGGAGCCCTGCCGATCTGTGCGATCCTTCCGTTTACAAAGGAGACCTCAAGAATGCTGGTGTTTTCATCGGCGTCTATTTCAGATTCCAGTACCAGTCCGGTAGATCTGCCTGTCGGGACTTCCTCTGCGCAGGAGTAGTCAGCTTTCAGCATGTCCAGTGCTTCGTTTACGTCCATATCCTCGGAGCTGAGCACTTCATCGCCGATACCGGTAGTCACTGTCTTGGCGGAGTCTATGAGCGGCACGAGCCGGATAAGCGTGTTGCAGCTGCAGTTCTTTACATCGTCGTCGCCGAGGCAGAAAAGATTTGCCTTGTCCGCAATGTCGATGTCGATGGTTTTTGACTTGAATGTGCCGTTATAGGCGGTGTAAAGCAGGGCGCCGTCCCTGACGTCCAGCTTTGCCTTTGAGCCGATGGAGAGGGTCCCGTTATTTATCACCGAGCCGGAAATGAGTAACGTGCCGCCTTTTACCGTAACGCTTCCGCCGTTTTCGATGTACAGCGTGCCCTTTACCTTGCAGCCACGGGTCAGCACAAGATTTTTTCCGCTTGGCACGATGAATGCTTCGCCGGATTTCACTACCAGAGTGTTCTTGACTGTCCTGTCGGTCTGCAGGCAGGCGGTGCTGAGCTGTGCAGAGCTTGCGTATTCAGCGGAGCTGCCAAGACGTTTCATCGGTATATTGGCGGCGGTAGCTGAAACTGTGATCATCATTGCAGCCGCCAGTGCAGCGGCTGTGGAAATAAATCTTTTCATAAAAATACCTCACTTCCCGGCAAATTATCGCCTTTCTATAAATAAAACCACACTGGGAGGAAATATGTTGCAGGAATTTTGAAAAAATAAAAGGTGCCGTGAATTTCACAGCACCTCAGGCTGTCGATAAACCCTCACCTTCGTCGTCACTCCACACAGCGACAGGCACAAAGCCTAGTCGCTGTGCGGGTTCCTAGAATCTGAGGGCTTCTCAACAGCCTGATTTTCTACTTTTTCAACAAGCTGAGGTGCCGTGAATTTCACAGCACCTCTTAAAAATAACAGACATCTTACAGCTTATCGCTAGCATTGAACAGGCACAGCGTATAAACCACCGGCATAGCCAGAATGATTATATCACCGAAGAAGTTGAACTTTCCGCTTGCGATACTGCAGAACAGTGAAATGATGGACAACAGCGACATAAGTCCACCGGCGATAAGAGCCGGACGAACAGCGCTCATACCGCCTCCGTTGAGCGCCCGCAGCCCGAAGAAGAACATGCATGCGAACCCGAGAACCATCAGGAGCATACTCAGCAGGTTGCCGAGATAACCCATGAACCCGCCGCTGTTCACCATCGAAAACATGGCATAGCGGAAGAAAAAGCTTTGACCGCCGAAGATCACCTTGAAATTAAGAACCAGGGTGAGCACCGCCATAACGCCGCTTATCCAGGAAATGACCCTGACAATGTTTTTCATGTCCGCCCTCCGTGTTACAGGGATTTTAGCGCACGCTGACCGATATCCTTACGATAATGAGCCTTCTCAAAGGTTATCGTGCCGACTGCCTTGTACGCCTTGTCAAGAGCCTGCCTGAGGTCGTCCCCGGTCGCCGTTACGCCGAGTACTCTGCCGCCGGCGGTGTAGTATCTGCCGTTTTCCAGCCTGGTTCCGGCATGGTAAACGTACGCAAGGTCAGACTGACCCTTTTCGTCCAGCCCGGAGATCTCCTTGCCGGTCTCATACTTCTCGGGATAGCCGCCGCTTGCGATAACAACGCATGCGCAGGATTTGTCGCTCCACCTGATGTCGAGCTGGTCGAGCTTTTCTTCCCATACTGCTTCCATGATGTCAACGAGATCGGTTTCAAGCAGGGGGAGAACTACCTGAGTTTCAGGGTCGCCGAAGCGGCAGTTGTACTCGACTACCTTTGCGCCGTTCGGGGTGAGCATAAGCCCGAAGTACAGGCAGCCCCTGAACGGACGTCCCTCTTTCTGCATTGCAGCGATGGTGGGCTTGAATATCTTCTCCATGCACTCTGCCTTGAATGCGTCGGTGTAGCAGGGGTTGGGGGCGATGGTGCCCATTCCGCCGGTATTCAGACCCTCGTCGTTGTCGTTTGCCCGCTTGTGGTCCATTGAAGAGATCATGGGCTTTACCGTCTTGCCATCAGTGAATGCGAGCACAGTCACCTCGGGTCCGGTCATGAATTCCTCGACAACTATCTCGCTGCCGGACTTGCCGAACTTGCCGTCAAGCAGCATTGACTTTACCGCAGCCTCAGCCTCGGCAAGATCCTTTGCGATGATAACGCCCTTGCCCAGTGCAAGACCATCGCACTTGATGACTGCCGGGAAGCTGTTCTGCTCCTTTATGTACTCTATCGCCTTGTCAGCGTCGGTGAATGTTTCGTAGCCCGCAGTGGGAATGCCGTACTTTTTCATCAGCGCCTTTGAGAACACCTTGCTGCCCTCAAGGATAGCAGCGTTCGCTCTCGGTCCGAAGGTCCTGAAGCCAGCCTCGTTGAGCCTGTCCACCATACCCATTACCAGGGGGTCGTCAGGGGCAACAAAGACATAGTCCGGGCGGAGCTTTTCTGCGAGGGCGAGAATGCCGTCAAGGTCGGTCGCCTTGACCGGGAAGCATTCAGCCAGTGCGGAGATACCGCCGTTTCCGGGTGCAGCCCAGAGCTTGTCCACCTTTGGTGACTTTGCCAGTGCAGCGATTATCGCATGCTCACGTCCGCCGCCGCCTACTACCAGAATATTCATAATATAAACGTCCTTTCAGGGTAAAAATTCTACTCTCTTATTGTATCATAAAATTCCTCATAATTCAAGTGTTTTTGCAGATTTCCGCTTCCGGGTTTGACTTTCCCGCCGGGGAATGCTATAATAATATACACATATTATAAGAAAGGCAGCACGATGAGATCACGACACATACTTGCAGCGGTGCTCGCCGCACTGGCGCTCACAGGGTGCACCAGCCAGAAGCCGCACTCGGTACACATTTATTCCATGAACACCCTGATGGACCTCACCGCTTACGGTGACAATGCAGAGCAGGCGCTTTCGGAGGTTTCCGGACGTATGAACACGCTGGAGCAGGAGCTTTCAGTGACCCTGCCGGACAGCGACGTCAGCCGGGTGAACTCTGCTGGCGGCGAGCCGGTCACTGTCTGCGCTGACGCTGCGGCGATCATTTCCGGGTCGCTGGAGATATCGGAGCTTACAGGCGGAGCGCTGGATATAACGATATACCCTGTGGTGCGGGCGTGGGGATTTACTACCGGGGAGCACAGGGTACCGGGCAGTGAGGAGCTCGCCAGCCTGCTGACCCTCACCGACTACTCCCGGGTGCAGATAAACGGCGGTACAGTGACGCTCCCGGAGGGCTTCGAGATAGACCTCGGCGCCCTGGCCAAAGGCTACGCCGGGGACTGCGCCGCTGAGATACTCCACGAAAACGGCGTTGATTCAGCGATACTGAACCTCGGGGGGAATGTCTGCGCAATTGGCGGCAAGCCGGACGGCAGCCCCTGGAAAGTCGCCGTGACCGACCCGGAGGACACCTCAAGGTACGCCGGAATTCTCACCGCCCGGGACGAGTTCGTTGTTACCTCCGGGAAGTACGAGCGCTGTTTCACCGCCGATGACGGAACGGTGTACCACCACATAATCGACCCGGCGACCGGAATGCCCTCGGAGAATGGCGTTTCGCAGGTAACTGTAGTGGGGACGAACGGAATGCTCTGCGATGCACTGTCCACTTCGCTTCTGGTGATGGGTGAGGAGGCTGCGTGCGGGCTCTGGCAGGAGCACGGCGGATTTGAAATGCTCATGGTGACTGATGACGGCAGGCTTATATTGACACCGGGCATAGCGGAGCGGTTCACTATGCAGGGAGATTATAATGTAAATGTTCTGGAAAAATGAACGTTTCTGACCTGTTTTCTTGTGTAAATGGTGTAACGTTTGTGCATGATTGCTGAATTTTGTTCTCAATTTTGCTGAATTTTGGCGAATATCATAAAAACCCCTTGAATAATTTCCACTTATATGATATTATAGTATCATAAAACAGTAGCAGGCTGTCGATAAAGGTGCATCTGCGTTGTCACTCTTCACTGCGACAGGCACAAAGCCTAGTCGCAGTGAAGGTTCCTAGCATCTGCACCTTTCTCGGCAGCCTGGGATAGATACTTTTTTCGACAAGCTGCAGTAGTTTGTTTTCCAATATTCAAGGGGAGGCGGAGTCTATGACAGTATTCAATGGTAAAGGCGTTTACGGCGCAATAGTGTCCGGCAGCGTTTGCGTACTGAAGAAGCCGCAGCTCCACATAGAAAAGCACATCGTAGACGATCCCGCAGAGGAGATACACCGGTTCGGGGAAGCAAAGGCGTCCGCTACGGAGCAGCTCCAGGCGCTGTATGACCTGTATATCGACCAGATAGGCGAGCCCAATGCGCAGATATTCAATATCCACATGATGATGCTGGAGGACGAGGACTACTGCGACTCCATCACCGGAATGATAGAAAACGAGGGCGTCAATGCGGAATACGCCGTGGAGCAGACCTCCGAGGTGTTCGCAAAAATGCTGGAGTCGATGGATAACGAGTACATGCGTGCCCGCTCTGCAGATGTGCGTGACGTGTCTCGCCGGCTGATCTCCATTCTGTCTGAAACTACGTGGGATCTCAGTGATATTCCGGAGAATGCGATAGTCTGCGCTGACGACATCACCCCGAGTGAGGCGGCGGCGCTGGATCAGCGAAACATAGCCGCATTCGTGACCGCTTTCGGCTCGCCGATCTCTCACACGGCGATACTTGCGCACAGCATGGATCTGCCTGCGGTGATAGGTGCCGGGGAGGATCTCCTCACCAAGGTTAAGGACGGCGAGGAGGTCATAGTTGACGGCTTTGCCGGGCAGGTGATACTCAGCCCGGACGAGCAGGCGAAACTGAGGCTGGACGTAAAGCGCCGTACCAGGACGGTTTCCGGCAGCACTTCAGAGACCAGGACCCTTGATGGTAAGCGCATAACGGTGCTGGCTTGTGACACCATGGAGGTCCCTGCCCAGGCAGATGGCGTGATAAAGCTGGATTGTCCGGAGCTCCCTACCGAAGAGGAACAGTTTGCATTGTTCTGTGACATTGCCGAGATAGCCGAGTACAGCAAGGCTGTAATAAGGCTGCCGGCGATAAGCCCCTACGACCCTGACCGTCATAAGAAGTACCAGATACAGATACGTGCGGCGCTCCGTGCGAGCTCGCATGGAAGTGCGACCATTCTCTTCCCGATGATCACCAGCATAACCGAGGCAAGAAAGATACTCGCCGCCTGCGATGATGTCAGGAACCAGCTCATCTCCGAGGGAGTGGAGTGTTCCGAGAACTCACGCATCGGGTTCATGATAGAAACTCCGGCTGCGGCGATAATAAGCGACATGCTGGCGCCGGTGGCAGACACCATGTTGATAAACAGCGACAGCATAGCAAGGCTCATTCTCGCACGGGAAAAGGGAAGCATTTTCTCCGAGGAGTTCGCCGAGAGTCAGCGCACGATAGTGCTCAGACTTATAAGCTACTGCGCACGCAATGCGGTTAAGAACGGCGCACGGATAGGAATCGGCGGCTCGCTGGCTGCGGATACCTCGCTGACCGCTGAGTTCCTGAAGATGGGAATAGACAAGATCTGCGTTCCCTCCCACATGGTTGGAGATGTCAGGGAAGTGATTATGAACACGGATCTTTCAGAGGACTAACAGAATTTATGGGACTGCGATATATCCGCAGTCCCATTTATTTTTGCTTGACAACCCGGACTATAAATGGTATAATTTATATGCAAAGTTTCCGGGTTCTCCGGACAGGAAATATGAAAAGGAGTGGTTTGATGAACAGAGCAGGAAAGCTCGCAGCATTAATGACAGCGGTAATGCTCACTGTTCCGGCTTCGGTGCCGGCGGCTGCGTTACCTGAACCCCTGGAAACCGTTTCGGTGGAGCAGGAGTACTACGCCGGAAAGGTCAGCGTTTCTAAGTTCAGTATAGGAAAAATCGGCGACAAGGTGTACACCGGAAAGGCGCTCAAGCCTGCCGTCACCGTGAAGTATGGCGGCAAGACGCTTAAAAAGGGCAGGGACTACACCGTCACCTACAAGAACAACAAGAAGATCGGCACCGCAACGATAGTTATCAAGGGCAAGGGGAAGTACTCCGGGACCAGGAAGATCACGTTCAGGATAGTTCCAGCAGCGCCGGAGCTGATGGTAGATCCCACCAGCGAGAGAGTTTACCTCAACTGGAGCGAGTCTGCCGGGGCTTCCGGGTATGAGCTTCAGTATGCAGTAAACGGCGGGAAGTTCGACAGGCTCACTGAATCGAGTTCCACGGTGTTTGGAAGCGGAGCGCTCGATACCGCAAAGAAAACCTACAAGTTCCGTGTGCGTGCATATGGCAAGTCCGGCTCAAAGACGATATACAGCAAGTGGTCGAATGTCGCAGAGCTGGATATGAGAGCCCCCGTGCAGGATCCCGCATCTGATGACACTGATCTCAGCAGCGATATTATCCCTGCTGATACTTTCAGAAAGTACGGCGTTTCATCAGACCCGGGCACTATAAAGTATCTTGGTTTTTACGATATCAGGGCAGACCGTAAGGGCCTGGAGTCCAGTATGATGTTCCAGGGCGTATGCAATGGAAATATTGAGTATATCGCAACTCCGTACGGGGATCTGTTCTATGAAAAGCTGGCGATGCTTATAGCGTCTGACGACTCTCCCGACCTTGTGACCAGCGACATTCTTCTCTATCCCGGTTTGCTCAGCAAGAACATGTTCGAGAGCCTGGACGACAGCATCGACATGAAGTCTGACCTGTGGAAAGACATGAAAACCGCTGCGGACAGCTATTCCTGGAACGGCAAGCATTATTATGTTCCCTACAAGTACACGACCGGAATGGCGATGAATTACAACAAAAAGACCATCGCTGACAATAACCTCCCTGACCCCTATGAGCTTTACCTTGAGGGGCAGTGGACATGGGATACTTGGCGTGACATGATGGAGAAATTCTGTGCCAGGAGCGATGATCACGTAGGTTACTATATTCCGACTACTGGTGTTTATTCCTTTATAAATACCACTGGAACTCCGCTTGTAGGCGTATCCGGCGGCAAGGTAATAAACAACATAAAGAACAGCAATGTCACCCGTGCGATGGACTTCCTGGACAGCCTGAGGATTTCTGGCCTGGGGTATGACTTCCAGTACGGCGACTGGGTATCTCCGCAGATTTTTGCACAGCAAAGCGATGATCTGTTGTTCCTTGTAATGGAGCCGGAATGGACGTACACTTCAGCGACCGAAGAGGTTCAGAATAAGTCTGGTGTGGAAAATGACGTTCATGACACTGTGTCTGATTTTGCATTCGTACCCATGCCCAGGGACCCCAATGCTGACAAGTACTATCAGACCCTCAGCACCTTTGGATATCTGGTGCCCAAGGGCGCAAAGAATAAATCCGGCGCAGTTGATTTTATCAAAGTCAGCAGGGTCCTGCAGACCAATGACGGCATGCAGAAGAAAGCGAAAAAGGACAGCGTATCCCCCGAGCCTGTTTATTACACGTCCGGAAAGAATGCCGGCGTCCGCAAGTGGCAGATAACCTGGGGCGAGCAGGAATATGACCTACTCCAGGAGATGAGTTCTCCCAAGACATTCAGCCCGGTGAACGAGTGCGTTTTAGGTCTTGACATGAATTTTGGCAGTGAGATAGACGCAGCGGCATACAGTGTAATTTTCAATGGCGACTCCTGGGACGACCTGTCAGCTCAGCTCTCAGATCGTATCGACGAAATCATTCTGAACATATGAGCAATAACAAAAGGGACTGTGAAAACAGTCCCTTCAGCTTGTCGAAAAAGCCATCTTTCGTTGAAAAGCGAAAGATGGCTTTTTGAATATTAAGCAGCAAGTAATCTGAAAGCCGAAAACCTTGACAAGAAATGCGAGAAAAAACAGTATAACCACCAATGCAGTACATACTTTTTAAGATTCATGGCAGCAAAATTTAAGCCTGACTCAGTTAGTGACACGAGTCAAGCCACGGAAATATGTAAATCTCATTGAGTGTTTTTCTTTGGCGTCGGCAAAAACACGCTCGATTGTTTCTTTACGGCGGTCGTAA
>CAKSGA010000029.1 GCA_934454435.1 uncultured Oscillospiraceae bacterium
AGCTCATCGACACGATAGCGGAGTGCGGAAAGGTGACACGGCACTTCCATCTCCCGGTGCAGTCCGGCAGCAACAGGATACTGAAGCTGATGAACCGCAGCTACACCCGGGAGCATTACCTGGAGCTCATAAACTACGCCAAGGAGCGTATCCCGGACGTTGCGCTGACGTCGGACATCATCGTTGGTTTCCCCGGGGAAACCTATGAGGATTTCCGGGAAACGCTGAGCCTTATACGTGAGGTGAAGTACGACTCGCTATTCACGTTCATCTACAGCCCCCGGAAGGGCACAAAGGCTGCGGAAATGCCCGACCCCATCTCCCAGGAGGAAAAGGGAAAGTGGTTCCGTGAGCTGCTTGACGTGCAGGGCGAGATAGGCTGCTCTTCCTATCAAAGCTACATCGGCAGGACGCTTCGTGTCCTGTGCGAGGGACCCGGCAGGACACGTGACGGCTGTCTTACCGGAAAGAGCATACAGAATATAATAGTTGATTTTGACGGCGACAAATCGCTTATAGGCAGCTTTGTTGACGTAAAAATAACGGATGCGCTCAATTGGGCGCTCTTAGGCGAATTAGTATAAAGGAGAATTACAATGGACGCAATACAGGCAGTAAGAGAGCTCGGCAAGGCAATCCAGGAGGACGAGCGCTATATCGAATATGCAAAGGCAAAGAAAGCGAATGACGAGGACACTGAGCTCCAGAACCTTATCGGCGAGTTCAACCTTATCCGTCAGAATGCCGCAATGGAGTACAACAAGCCCGAGGAGGAGCAGAACAAGGAGAAGCTACAGGAGCTCAACGCCAGGATGCAGGAAGCCTATGAAAAGGTGATGACCAACGAGAACATGGCGCTCTTCACCGTAACAAAGCAGGGCATGGACGACCTCATGAGCCAGGTGAACACCGTGCTGACCCTCACGCTCCAGGGCGCAGACCCCATGACCTGCCCCACCACCCAGAGCAGCGGCTGCACCGGAAGCTGTGCGACCTGCGGCGGCTGCGGCTGATACTCAGGCAATAGCGATTACTTTTACGGAGGTGCGGGAAATGGCGCAGGAAACAGAAAAGCTGTCACCGATGCTCAGGCAGTATCTTGACATCAAGAAAAAGTACAGCGATTATATATTATTCTTCCGGCTGGGGGACTTCTATGAGATGTTCTTCGACGATGCAGAGAATGTGTCCCGGGAGCTGGAGCTTGCGCTGACCTCCCGTGCGGGCTCGCCGATGTGCGGCGTGCCGTACCACAGCTGCGAGATGTACATAAAGCGCCTGATAGACAAGGGCTACAAGGTCGCAATATGCGAGCAGCTCACCGACCCGGCAGCCTCCAAGGGCCTTGTGGAGCGTGACGTTATCCGCCTTGTGACCGCAGGAACGGTCATTGAAGCGAGCATGCTCAATGAGGACAGCAATAACTACATCGCCTGCATCTGCCCATCTGAGGACGGTAAGTCGGCGGCGCTGGTGTTTGCGGATATCTCCACGGGAGAGGTCCACGCATTCAGCAAGTCGGGGAAGAATCTGGAGCAGGAGATAATCTCCGAGCTGTCAAGGTTCAGCCCGGTGGAGATACTGATAAACCAGAAGTTCCTTGACATGAAAGAGGTGCATGCTTTCGTCCGGGACAGGCTGAAGCGCTGCCTTTGCGAAATGCTTGACGAGAGCAGCTTTGACGGTTCCGACATGAGCATGATAACGAACCAGTTCGAGAACGGCGCCGACCTCGGCATTGCTGAGCTCCCGCTGGTAAGGAGCGCACT
Organism: uncultured Oscillospiraceae bacterium; assembly: GCA_934454435.1. GTDB lineage: Bacteria > Bacillota > Clostridia > Oscillospirales > Ruminococcaceae > CAG-115. The sequence continues at coordinate 1,770 of CAKSGA010000029.1, forward strand.
CTGTGCCATGTTCAGGTATTTCGGCGAGACCCAGAAAGCGACCGTGAAGCGCTTTGTAACGCTGACGGTGCATTCTGACGGCGAGTTCATGGGGCTCAACCTTACAACAAGAAGAAATCTGGAGCTCACTGAAACGCTCCGCACAAAGGAGAAGCGTGGCTCTCTTCTGTGGGTGCTTGACAAGACCGTCACCGCAATGGGACGCCGCAGGCTCAAGACCTGGCTGGAGCAGCCGCTTATCGACCCGGCGGCGATACTGAAACGCCTGGACGCCGTGGAAGCTCTCACAAAGGACGCAGCTTCGCTCTATGACATCACCGACGCACTGAACGGCATATATGACCTTGAGCGGCTCATGACCAGGGTCATGTACAAGTCGGCGTCCCCGAGGGATATTTATGCGCTGGGTCAGACCTGTGCACGGCTCCCGGGCCTTAAAAAGTGCATTTCCCAGGTGAAGTCCCCGATGCTGGAGAAGCTGAATTCCCGGATAGATGAGCTCAGCGATGTTTCCGCCCTGGTGGCGAACGCTATAGTGGACGAGCCCCCGCTCACCATGAAGGACGGCGGTGTTATCAGGGACGGCTTCAACGAAGAGATAGACCGCCTGCGCAAGATAACCGGCGGCGGTAAGGACATACTTACTGAAATAGAAGAGCGTGAGCGTGCAGCTACCGGTATACGCACCCTTAAGGTCGGGTACAACCGTGTGTTCGGCTACTATATCGAAGTTTCAAAGGGACAGATAGACCAGGTGCCTGCGCATTACGTCCGCAAGCAGACCCTCACCACCGGCGAGCGTTACATAACTGACGAGCTGAAAAAGGTGGAGTCCGATATCCTCGGCGCCAACGACAAGATACTTGCGCTGGAGCAGGCGATATTCGGCGAGGTCAGGGACTTTATCGGGACACGCCTTGAAGCGGTGCAGGAGGCAGCGGCGGCGGTCGCAGCAGTGGACGTCCTGTGCAGCTATGCGCAGGTGTCGATAGAAAACGGCTATGTGAAGCCGGAGATAACTCTCGACAGCGTTATCGAGATACGTGACGGACGTCACCCGGTCGTGGAGAAAGTCCTGACCGACCACCCTTTCACCCCGAATGACGCTTACCTTGACACCAACGGCAGCCGCCTTATCATCATCACCGGTCCGAACATGTCCGGTAAATCCACCTTCATGCGGCAGACTGCGATAATCGTGCTGATGGCGCAGATAGGCTGCTTCGTACCGGCTGCGTATGCCAAGATAGGCGTTGTGGACAAGATCTTCACCCGTGTGGGTGCGTCCGACGACCTGACCTCAGGGCAGTCAACATTCATGGTGGAGATGAACGAGGTCGCAGATATCCTGAAAAACGCCACGAAGAAGAGCCTTGTAATTCTCGATGAGATAGGCAGGGGAACGTCCACATTCGATGGTATTTCAATAGCGAAAGCGGTCGCAGAGTACATCAGCGGAAAGAATATCGGCTGCAAGACCCTGTTTGCGACCCATTATCACGAGCTCATCTCCATGGAAAAGGAGTACGAGGGGATACGCAATTTCAGCGTTGCGGCGGTGAAGCGTGGCGACGAGCTGAAATTCCTGCACAAGATATGCGAGGGCGGAACTGACGACAGCTACGGTATTGAAGTCGCAAAGCTGGCGGGGCTTCCGCAGAAGGTCATAAACCGTGCAAAGGAAGAGCTGAAAGACCTTGAAGTGCTTGGCAGACAGAAGCTGAGCGAAACCATTGAAAAGTCCGCCGACCATCAGTTCAGCTTCAATGCGATAAACGAGCAGAACGCCATCGCAAAGCTGCGTGCGGCGGATATCAATACGATGTCCCCGATGGACGCACTGATGTTCATTAAGGACATAAAGGACACATTATAATAGCTGCCGGAAGTCCGGCTTAGACTGGAGCAATAATGCCAAAGATAAACCTGCTGGATAAGAGCGTATACGAACTGATAGCCGCCGGAGAGGTCATAGAGCGTCCCTCTTCGGTGATAAAGGAGCTTGCGGAGAATTCCATAGACGCCGGTGCGACCTCCATAACCGTGGAGATAAAGCGTGGCGGAATAGCGTATCTCCGTGTGACGGACGATGGCTGCGGCATAGCCTATGAGGACATCCCCACGGCGTTCATGCGGCACGCTACCAGCAAGGTGTACACTCAGGACGACCTTGACAGCATAAACACGCTGGGCTTCCGGGGCGAGGCCCTGGCATCGGTGTGTGCGGTCAGCCGTGTGGAGCTTCTCACGAAGCAGCGCTGCGACAAGCTTGGAAGCCAGTACCGTATCGAGGGCGGCGAGCCGCTGGAGTACGACCGTGCAGGCTGCGCAGACGGCACGACCATCATAATACGTGACCTGTTCTTCAACACCCCTGCAAGGCTGAAGTTCCTGAAAAAAGACGTCACCGAGGGCAACTACTGTGCGTCGGTCATTGAAAAGCTGGCGCTGAGCCACCCGGGGATCTCTTTCAGGTTCATACGTGACGGCAGGCAGACCATGATGTCCAGCGGCGATGGAGAGTATTACAGCGCCGTTTATGCGGTGTTCGGCAAGCAGTTTGCTGCGGGGCTCATTCCGGTAGAGAACGTCTACCTGAACACGGCGGTGACCGGATTCGTGTCGTCCCCGCTGTTCACAAGGGCGAACCGTTCCATGCAGAATTTCTTCGTGAATGGCAGGAGCGTCCGGAGCCCCCTGTGCTGCGCTGCGCTGGAGGAAGCGTTCCGCAACACCATCATGGTGGGGAAGTTCCCATCCTGCGTGCTCTGCGTGAATACCGACCCTGCCCAGGTGGATGCAAATATCCACCCCACCAAGACCGAGGTCCGCTTCACGAACGAGAAACAGGTTTTCGATGCCGTGTACTTTGCCGTGAAGAACGCCCTCATGGGCTATGACGAGAGCCGTGAGATAAAGCTCACGCCGGCGCCGGTGCAGAACGTCCGGCAGCCGGAGCGTGCGGTCAGGAATGAACCCCAGCGCACGGCTTCATCGGTGGTGGTCGAAGCTCCGCCTGCAACCATGCATATCCCGTCCGGCAGGGACGCCGTTATTGTCCCCGAGGAAAGAAAGCCGGAGCCGGAGAAGTTCGCAGTCCGGCAGGAGCAGCCGTTCCGTATGAACGCCGAGCCCCAGAATGCCGAGCAGACCTTTATCCCGGAAATGGAGCCCGCAAAGAAGCCGGAGCCGAAAGAGACCCCGCTGTCGGAGCTCCCGGGCTTTGCATTCCTGAACGAGAGCTCCTTTGAAAAGAAGCCACAGCCCGAGCCGGACCCTGCCCGTGAAGTCCAGCAGGAAGCACCGGGGCAGCAGATACGTGTGGTCGGCGAGCTCTTCAAGACCTATATCGTCTGCGAAAGCGACGAGGGAATGATATTGATAGACAAGCACGCAGCGCACGAACGTGTTAATTTCGAGCGCCTGAAAGCGGGGTTCGACAGCTCCGCACAGATGCTGATACAGCCGGAGGAGGTGTTCCTTACTCCGGAAGAATACAACGGAATGTCAGAATATGCTGACCGCCTGGCGGCTGTGGGGATAATCATGGAGTTCAGCGATGGAAAGGCGAGGATAACCGGGCTGCCCCAGATGCTGGATAAAGTCCCGCCTGCCGAGGTCGCAGAGTGCATAGCGAAGATAGTGGCGCAGGGCAACACGAACGCCGAGGGCGAGCTTTTTGACGACATGCTCCATACGGTGGCGTGCAAGGCGTCTATACGTGGGAACGAGGACAACGATATCCGGGAGCTCCAGGTGCTGGCGCAGGAGGTTTTTAACAATCCGGACATTCGTTATTGCCCGCATGGCAGACCTGTCCTGACGCAGATCTCAAAGAAGCAGATAGAACGCTATTTCGGGAGAGTTACCTGATGGCATAAGTTCCGGAGGTGCACATGAATACTATCATAGTGGTCAGCGGACCGACAGCTTCCGGAAAGACGGCGCTTGCGGTGGAGCTGGCGAAGAAATACGGCGGCGAGGTCATCTCCGCCGACAGCATGCAGATATATACCGACATGGACGTTGCGAGCGCCAAGGCAACTCCGGAGGAGCAGCAGGGCATACCCCATCACCTGATGGATTTCCTGGATCCTTCCGAGAGCTTTTCAGTAGCCGACTGGGTGAAGCTGGCGGGGGAGCGGGCGGAGGATATCCTGTCCCGGGGAAAGATACCGGTGATATGCGGCGGAACAGGGCTGTATATCTCTTCGTTCATTGATAACCTGACGTTCGACGACTCCCGGTGCGACTATGCATTCCGGGACGAAATGCGCAGGTTCGCAGAGGAAAACGGTGCCGCAGCACTTCTTGAAAAGCTGCGTGAGGTGGATCCGGAAACTGCTGCGGAGCTCCACGAAAATAATGTTTCCAGGGTCATTCGTGCGCTGGAGGTCTACAGGACCACCGGGCACACGATCGCCGAAGCCAAGAGGGAGTCCCGGAATAACCCGTCACCCTACAGGTTCATTCTGCTGACCCTTGATTTTGAGGACCGTGAACAGCTCCACGAGCGCATAAACCGCCGTGTTGACATCATGCTTGCAAACGGCCTTGAGCAGGAGGCACGCCGCTGCTTTGAGCAGCCCGACCGTCCCACCGCAGCCCAGGCGATAGGCTGCAAGGAGCTCTACCCGTATTTCCGTGGGGAGAAAACCCTTGCGGAGTGCGTTGACATGCTGAAGCTGCGGACAAGGCAGTATGCGAAGCGTCAGCTGACATGGTTCCGGCGGGACAGTCGCTTTCACAGGATAATAGTCAGATACGGCGACGGACTTGTGGAAGTCACCCGAATGGCGTCGGAGATTATCGATCAGGAGCTTTGAAACACTTAAACAACCAATATATGTAAACTGATACAATTTCATGCTCTAAAATTCAGAAAAAGATAAAACTTTTTCTGAATTTTTTTAATTTTTCTTAAAAAAATTATAGCTTTTTTTGAAAAAGTATGTTATACTAGACTATATAGGAATACTATGCAGTCATGCAGCACATGTGTGAATTATATGGTGTTCCTGCAGGGGTACAGGGGAAAACCCTGGCGTATTGAATTGCAGAGAGAGAAAAGGTGATTTAGTATGGCAAAAGACATTAATTTACAGGACGTGTTCCTTAACCAGGCAAGAAAGGACAAGATCCCGGTAACGATATATATTACCAACGGATTTCAGTTCAAGGGTGTGGTAAAGGGTTTTGACAATTACACGGTGATACTGGATACGGACGGCAAGCAGAACCTTATCTATAAGCATGCCATTTCCACCATCACCCCGCTGAAGCCCATCTCAATTCTTGACGCCTACGAAAAGGCTGAAGAAGAGTAATGGAATCCCGTTGGACGTCTATCATAATTATCGTGCTGTCACTGTTCGTGTTCGTGTTCTTTATCGGTCAGGTCTTTTTTGCTGACGGCGGTAAGGTAGTGACCGAAACGGCGTATACATACAGCATGACTGAGGACGTTCCGTTCGAGGGCGTGTTCCTCCGGGACGAAACCGTGGTGTACAGCCCCGGAAGCGGCGTTCTCGATTATGAGCATTCTGACGGCTCAAAGGTGGGAAAAAGCTCCGTTATCGCCCGCAGATACCGCAGTGAAGCGGATATCGAACGCAGGCGTGAGATCGAAAAGATCAGCGAGGAGATAGACGTGCTGACCGATGCGCAGAAGCTCGCAGGCACCGATAATAACCAGCTTGAGAACATATCAAGCCAGATAAACGAGCGTCATTCAATGATACTTGAGAGCCTGATAAGCGGCGACTACGCTGCGGCGCAGGATCAGGAAACCGCAATGCTCGGCGTGCTTTCCAAGCGTGAGATCTCCAGGGGGGATGTCAGTGGATACGATGGCAGGATCGCCGTGCTGAGAAGCCGCTCCGCAGAGCTTCAGTCGATGCTTTCGGGTGAAGTGACGGAGATATATGCGGACAACACGGGATATTTCGTCAGCAGCGTTGACGGGTATGAGGGCAAGCTGCAGATGTCAGACTCCGGCAGCATCACCGCTGACCAGATCGATGACGTGATAGCCAAGCCTGACCTCGGCAAGAGCTACGGCGCCGTGGGCAAGCTCATAGCGGATTACCGGTGGAGAGTTGCAGCCGTGATAAAGAGCGAGCAGCTTTTCGGCTGCTACGAGGGAAGCACGGTTACTCTGAGAGTGCGCAGCGACCCTACGCCGATCGAAGCAGAGATAGTGTCCATCACAGACAGCGGCAGAGGGGACGGGACTTCGGTCTACGTTTTTGAGTGCGATACGCTTACATCGTCTGTTGCTTCCGGCAGGACGGCGCAGTTCAAATACATCGTGAACAGCTACGGCGGGCTGAGAGTGTCAAGAAGCGCACTGCGGTTCAATGAGGACCAGGAGCGTGGCGTGTTCGTTGTAGTCAGCGGCAAGCTGGTGTTCAAGAAGATCAACGTTGAGTACTGGGGCGATGATTACCTGATCTGCACCCAGGAAGAGGACGGCGACTATCTGAAGCTGTATGACAAAATAGTAACAGAAGGCAAGGATTTGTATGAAGGAAAAGTTGTTGAGTAACACCCAGACGAGCTTTGACGACATAAAAGAAAGCTATGCCAGGATCTGTGAAAACATAGAGAGAGCCAGGGCTGCCTCCGGGCGGACTGATGAGGTCCGGCTGATGGCGGTGACCAAGACAGTGACCCCGGAGCGCATCAATTATGCGATAGGACTGGGGATAGACCTGCTGGGTGAGAATCGTGTGCAGGAATATATGGACAAGCGTGAGCAGTATCAGCCGGCGGAGGTCCATTTCATCGGCGGGCTGCAAAGCAACAAGGTCAAGTACATTATTGACAAGGTTTCAATGATCCATTCCGTGGATAATCTCAGGCTTGCAGAAGAGATAAGTAGGCGTGCGGGACAGCACGGGCTGGACATGGATATACTCGCTGAGATAAACATCGGCGGGGAAGAAACGAAGGGAGGCGTCACGCCTGAAAGCGCAGAGGAATTCTGTGCACAGGTTGGGGAGCTTCCGCATATCAGACTCAGAGGTCTGATGACGATACCGCCGCCTGGCTGCGGGGAAGGGGTCTTTGCAGGAATGCAGAGGCTGTTCTCCGACCTGAGCACGGACAAGTCCGTCAATAAAGACGGCAGGTTCGATACTCTCTCCATGGGGATGTCGGGAGATTACGAAACGGCGGTAAAGCATGGGTCCACAATTGTCCGGATAGGCTCTGGGCTGTTCGGATACAGAAAATACTTATAATAATTGGGAGGAAATATCATGGGTTTCAGCGACATTTTTGCAAAGTTCAGACAGAACGACGAGGAGTTTGAGGACGACACCTACACAAGCTACGACGACTCTTCTTCTGCTGTTACAGAGGAGGAAGCAGAGGCTCCCTCCAGATTTACTGCATCCCGCACCAGCGATAAGGTGATCAGCATGCACAACAGTGGCTTCCACGGGGCTTCCGTAAAGGTTATCCAGCCCCTCAAGTATGAGGATATCATGAAGGATCCGGTTCGCTTCCTGAGAGAGAACACAAGCGTTGTACTGAACCTCGAGAAGGTTGCAAGCAACGACTCCAGAAAGAGAATGGTAGACTTCATGGCAGGCGTTGTTGCCGCTATCGACGGCAGGATCGTAAGAATTGCAGAGTGCACCTATTTTGTTGTTCCGAGGTCTGTTGACCTCAGCGGCGACATGATGGAGCCTGAGCAGTTCTGATAATGGACCCCCGGCTGTTAAGAGATCCGGGGCTGCTCAGTGAAGAGGAACGTTTTCTTTCCGCACACATTGCCGACCTGAAAAAAGCGGCTGAGCGTTCAGGGACTCCGAGGTTCTCAGGGTTCCTGAACGAACGTGAGGCGGCGGTCGCACAGTTCGCCGTAAAGGGAATTCCGTGCTTCTACGGAGGGTATCCTGACGCTGAAAGGACCGTGTGCGGCTTTGTTGAGGGAACTTATGCGCAGGAGCTTCCGCCGGAAGATACATTTCCGGTGAGCGCTGTGACGTTCAGCTTCAGGAAAAGCGATGTGCTGACGCACCGGGAGATCCTGGGTGCGCTGATGTCGCTTGAGATCAGGAGAGAGCTGCTCGGAGATATACTTACTGCGGAGGGCTATGCCGTAGTGTTCGTGCTGGAGGGAGCCGTTGACCTGGTGAGCTCCGTGGACAAGATCGGCAGGGTCGGTGTTTCCGCAGAAATCGGCGTAACAAAACCGCTTCCGGAGCAGAAAATGCTGCGGACGGAGCATACAGTATCGTCACTGAGACTGGACTGCGTTGTGAGCGCCGCAATAAATACGTCAAGAGATAGATCCGCATCGCTCATAAAATCGGGCATGGTCAGTGCGGACTTTTTACCATGCACAAATGTATGTGCAGAAGTCAGGGAGAACACAGTGATCTCCATACGGGGCAGCGGCAGGTACCGCCTGTCTGGAATTTCAGGAGAGACCCGCAAGGGTCGTATCCGCATTACTATCGAAAAATATCTCTGAATATTCAGAGTGACACATATGTATCGCTGACGCTTTCGGTGATCAGGAAGGAAGTACAGTAAAATGAATGCAAAGGACATATTGTCAAGACGTTTTGAGAAAGCTACCTTCAATGGCTATAAGACAGATGACGTTGACGAGTTCCTGCGTGAGATCTCCAGTGAGTATTCTCAGCTGCAGAAGGATAAGAACGAGCTTGAGAGAAAGCTCGAGGTCCTCGCTGACAAGATACGTGAGTACCGGGACGATGAGGACGCATTAAAGGACGCTCTGCTGCTCGCACAGAAGCAGGGCAACCAGATCGTGAACGACTCCAAGGCAGCCGCTGAAAAGCTCCGCAAGGAGACCCAGGAAGCGACTGACAAGCAGATCGCCGAGGCGCAGGCAAAGGCTGACAAGATCAGCGCAGACGCTGACGAGTACGCAAAGCGCATCACCAGGGAAACGAACGAGCGTGCTGACAAGATGATCAAGGAAGCCCAGGCAAAGGCAAAGGAGATCGATCAGCAGATGAAGAAGCAGATCGAGATCCAGCAGAACATTCTTCAGAAGACCCGCAAGGAAGCAGACGAGTACAGGAATCGCCTGCTGACCGCATATAAGTCCCACATGGACCTTATCGCAAAGCTGCCGGAGATGTGCGAGAACGAATATATCCGCAACACCGCCGCCGAAGTCGAGAAGCGTGAAGCTGAAAAGGCAAAGGCAGCCGCAGCAAAGCAGGCTGTGAAGCCGGCTCCCGCCGCAGAAAAGCCCGTTGAGGCCGAGAAGGCTCCCGAGGAGGAGGAGAAGAAGCCGGTCGCAGCCGGAAACGCCCCGGCAGAGGAACCATTCAGTTCCATGCCGCATGACGCCGGAAAGGCCGCCGAGAACGATCTGCCGTTCTTCAGTTCCAGCCAGGAGAAGAAGCCCCGCCATACTGACCTACAGTTCGGCAAGGGCAACACGATGAAGTAAAACCCCTCCGCAATACGGAGAAAGATATAAAACAATAAGGAGACATAGCTGATGTCAGAGGATTTCAACAACACATTAAATCTTCCCAAGACCGACTTCCCGATGAGGGGCAATCTCCCTCAGAGAGAGCCGGAGATGCTGGACAAGTGGGAGGAGGACCGTCTTTACTATGCCCTTTCTGAAAAGAACAAGGGCAAGCCGTCCTATACCCTCCACGACGGACCACCCTATGCGAACGGCAATATCCACATGGGTACTGCGATGAACAAGGTCCTGAAGGATATTATCGTAAAGTACAAGAGCATGACAGGCTTCAATGCAAATTACGTTCCCGGCTGGGACTGTCATGGTCTGCCCATCGAGCTGAAAGCTATCAAGCAGATCGGCCTTGACAGCGGCACTATCGACCCGGTAACTCTCAGAAAGAGCTGCCGTGAGTTCGCTCTGTCCTGCCTGGACGGTCAGAAGAAGCAGTTCAAGCGCCTTGGCGTCTGGGGCGACTTCGATGATCCTTACCTGACCATCAAGCCTGAGTTCGAGGCAAAGCAGGTCGAGGTTTTCGGCAAGATGATGCAGAAGGGCTATATATACAAGGGTCTGAAGCCGGTTTACTGGTGCGCAGACTGCAACACTGCCCTCGCAGAAGCTGAGATCGAGTACCAGGACGATCCCTGCTATTCTATCTACGTAAAGTTCCCGATCACAAATTCAAAGGGCAGGTTCGATGATCTCGGCATTGATCTGAGCAAGGCTTATGTCGTTATCTGGACCACCACTACCTGGACGCTCCCGGGCAATCTGGCTATCTGCCTTGGCCCGAACTATGAGTACACCTTCGTAAAGGTCGAGGACGAGGAGAGCAAGTCATTCGGTCAGTACCTGCTGATGGCTGCCGAGCTTGTTTCCACCGTTATGGACGCTGTTGGTATCAGGAAGTACAGCACCGTTGGTTCATTCCTTGGCTCCGAGCTGGAGCTTATCGAAACCGACCACCCGTTCATTGGCAGAAAGTCCCCGGTTATCGTCGGCGACCATGTTACTCTGGACAGCGGTACAGGCTGCGTTCATACTGCGCCTGGCTTCGGTCTTGAGGACTTTGAGGTATGCAACAAGTACAAGGGCATGTTCAAGATAATCGTGCCCGTAAACGAAAAGGGCGTGCTGACCGAGGAAGCCGGCGATTTCGCAGGCTTAAAGACCGCAGACGCTAACAAGGTAATAGCAAAGCGCCTTGAGGATGACAACACCCTGCTCGCAATGAAGAAGATCGTCCACCCGTATCCGCACTGCTGGCGCTGCCACGAGCCAATCATCTACCGTGCGACCGACCAGTGGTTCTGCAATGTTGATATGTTCAAGGACGAAACCATCAAGGCGATCGAGGACGTACAGTGGATCCCTGAGTGGGGCGAGGAACGTATCAAGAACATGGTCAACATGCGCAGCGACTGGTGCATTTCCCGTCAGCGCCGCTGGGGCGTTCCGATTCCGATCCTCTACTGTGAGGACTGCGGTAAGGTCATTGTAAATGACGAAACCATCAAGGCTATTTCTGACATGTTCAGAAAGGAAAGCTCCGATTCCTGGTATTCCAGGGATCCGTCCGAGTTCATTCCCGCAAGCGTCAGGTGCGAGTGCGGATGCAATAAGTTCCGCAAGGAGATGGATATCTTTGACGTCTGGTTCGACTCCGGCTGCACACATGCCGCTGTCCTCCAGGAGCGTCCTGAGCTGTCCTGGCCGGCTGACCTCTACCTTGAGGGCTGCGACCAGTACAGAGGCTGGTTCCAGAGCTCCCTGCTGACCTCCGTTGCGACTACCGGCAGAGCGCCTTATAAGGCAGTCTGCACCCACGGCTGGGTAGTTGACGGCAAGGGCGAGGTAATGCACAAGTCCAAGGGCAACGTAGTTCTGCCTGAGGAAGTAATCAGCAAGTACGGCGCTGATGTTCTCCGTCTGTGGGTCGCTTCACTGGACTTCCACAATGATGTCCGTGTATCTCCCGAGATGCTGAAGCAGCTTTCCGAAGCGTACAGAAAGATCAGAAACACAGCACGCTTTATTCTTGGCAACCTGGGCAACGGTGAGGGATTCAACCCTGACACTGATATGGTCGCACTGGATAAGCTCAGCGACTTTGACAAGTGGGCTCTTGCAAGACTTGATGCTGTTATCGGGAAGGTAAAGGCATCCTATGAGTCCTTTGACTTCTATCTTGCATACCATGCTATCCACAGTTTCTGCGTTGTTGACATGTCAAACTTCTACCTGGATATCGTCAAGGATACTCTGTATTGTTCCGCTGAAAAGTCCGAGGACAGACGTGCTGTTCAGACTACAATGTATATCATTCTGGATTCTCTGGTAAGACTTGTAGCGCCTATCCTGACGTTCACCTCTGACGAGATCTGGAAGTTCATGCCGCACAAGTCCACTGACGACCTGAGGGGCGTTCCGTTCAACCAGATGCCCGAACAGACCGGCGTTGAGATAAGTGCTGAGTTCGAGGCTAAGTGGAACAGGATCCACGCAGTACGTGACGATGTCCTTAAGGCTCTTGAGGAGAAGCGTACCGCAGGCGTTATCGGTAAGTCCCTTGACGCTGGCGTGACCATCTTTGCCGAGGGCGCAGACTTTGAGCAGCTGTCCTCTTATCCGGAGCTTGCACAGGCGTTCTCCGTTTCCTACGTAAATGTGAAGAACGGCGCTGACGGCGAGTTCAAGGGCGCTGTAGAGGGCGTTTCAGTGACCGTTGAAAAGGCGTCCGGCGAGATGTGCGAGCGCTGCTGGAGCCACGCTCCGACAGTCGGCTCTGACGAACAGTATCCGCACCTCTGCGCACGCTGTGCAGCAGTCATGAAGCTTGATCTGGGCTGATGAATTCCGGCAGGGGAGGGGGGCGACCTTTCCCTGCCTTTTTCGGTGAAGTAGGGCAGCGCCGCACGGGATACCAGCGTGTTGCCTTAGGTCAGTTCGGAGAAAGGGCATAATGAAAGCATTTCTGAGTAAATACCGGCAGTATGCGGCGCTTGTTCTGTCGCTTCTGCTGGTGGTTATAGATCAGCTGACCAAATGGCTGATCAGCACGAACATGGAGCTCAATTCCGTGGTGAACCTCATCAAGATCGGGGACACCGAGGTGCTCAACCTTTACTACTGCCTGAACATTGGTTCCGCTTTCAGCATGATGGAGGGCAAGACCATATTCCTGATAGCTATCACCTCTGTTGTGATAGCAGCGCTGATCACGGGACTTCTGACGAAGAAAATACGCCGTCCGTCCTTTGTGATAGCCGTTTCGCTGATAATCGGCGGCGGCATCGGCAACCTGATAGACCGTATTTTCAACGAAGGCGCAGTGGTGGATTTTATAGATGTCCGCATAATCAATTTTGCAATATTCAATTTTGCGGATATCTGCGCAGTGGTCGGTGGTATACTTCTCTGCCTGTTCGTTATCATTGACGAGGTCAGGGAGAACCGCCAGAAGAAGCTCGGCAAGAATGCCGATGGCAAACCTGGTGAAAAGTCCGACATACAGAACGCCGATGGAAACGATTGAGCTGATATCCCCTGGCGGAGTCCGCCTTGATAAGCTGATAGCTGATGGCACGGAGCTTTCCCGCAGCGCAGCGGTCAGGCTTATTGAAGAGGGAAGCGTCACGGTGAATGGGGGTCACTGCGGCAAAAAGGACATGCCGCCGGCAGGTTCTGTCATCGTGATATCAGTGCCGGAGCCGAAGAGCACCGACATTCTTCCCGAGGATATCCCGCTGGAGATAGTGTATGAGGACGGCGACCTGCTGGTGGTGAACAAGCCGAAGGGCATGGTAGTCCATCCGGCGGCGGGGCATTATTCCGGCACACTGGTCAATGCGCTGATGTTTCATTGCGGCGACAGTCTTTCAGGGATAAACGGTGAGATACGCCCGGGGATAGTCCATAGGATAGACAAGGACACCAGCGGGCTTCTGATGGTCGCAAAGAATGACTTTGCCCACCTGGGGCTTTCGGAGCAGATAAAGGAACACAGCTTCACCCGGGAGTACGAAACGGTCGTGTGCGGTTCGATAAAAGAGGACGGCACGGTGGACGCTCCGATAGGGCGCCATAAGACCGACCGCAAGAAGATGTGCGTGACCCCGGAGAATTCCCGGCAAGCTGTAACGCATTATTTCGTGCTGGAGCGCTTTGCAGGCTACACGCACCTTCGGGTAAGGCTGGAAACCGGCAGGACGCATCAGATACGTGTCCATATGGCGTATCTGGGACACCCGGTCGCCGGGGACCCGGTCTATGGAAACGGCAGGCCGGCATGGCTGGAGGGTCAGTGCCTGCACGCAAAAAAGATCGGATTTGTACACCCACGGACCGGACAGTATATGGAGTTCGACAGCGAGCTGCCGGACTATTTCAGAAAATTCTTGAAAAGCATAGAGGGCTGATAATGGATTTCAGCAAGGTAATACTGATGACGGACCTCGACGGGACGCTGCTTACAGACGACAAGCAGATACTCCCCGGGGACCTGGAAGCGATAGAGCGTTTCCGTGCCGGGGGCGGTTTGTTCACGATGGCGACCGGCAGGGGTTATGCGATGGCAAAGCACGTTGCCGACAAGCTCCGGCTGGACTGCCCGGCGGTGGTCTATAACGGCGCTGCGGTGTATGATTTCCGGCAGGAGAAATTCCTGTGGCAGTGCGCCATCGGCGATAAGGCTCCTGGCATTATAAAGCGCATAGCGGAGCGTTATCCTGATATTGGCGTGGAAGTCCTGCGGGGAAACGTGGTGCATGTTCCATATCTCAATGAGATGGAGCAGTGGCATCTTGACCTGGAGCAGGTCCCGGCGGATTTCACTCGGCTGGACGATATCCCGGGGGACGGCTGGCTGAAGGTGCTTTTCGCCTATCCGCCGGAAAAGCTGGACGAGCTCGAAGCGTACGTTGAGAGCACGCCGGAGTTCGGCGGTGTTCATTGGGTTCGGTCAGCGCCGATGTTCTTTGAGTGCCTGCCCGAGGGGATTGACAAGTCGGCGGGCTACCGTAAGCTGATAGAAGCGGTAGGCGCTGAGGAAAGGTTCACAGTCGCCGCCGGGGATTTCATGAACGATCTGGCGATGATAAAGTCTGCGGACCTTGGCGCAGCGGTCGCAAATGCGCAGCCGTCAGTCAGGGAAGCGGCGGATATCGTGCTGTGCGATAACAACTCAGGAGCTATGGTGCAGCTGATAGCACACATCGAAAAAATGTAAACCAGCGGGGAACCGCTTGAATAAAGTTAAACCGGGCGAAAGCCCATAATTCACAGGAGGTCTATATGGACGCACTACTGAAAAAGCAGCTTGAGATCGCTGCAACCAAGGTCAGAATGGGAGTGATCGAGGGCGTACACGCAGCTAAGGCTGGACACCCCGGCGGATCCCTTTCCGTCGCTGACACACTGACTTATCTCTACATGCACCGCATGAACGTTGACCCGAAGAACCCCACTATGCCCGACAGGGACAGATTGGTCCTTTCCAAGGGACACACTGCTCCTGCGCTTTACGCTGTACTTGCACAGAGAGGCTTCTTCCCGGTTGAGGAGCTCAAGACCCTGCGTAAGATCGGTTCCAGACTTCAGGGACACCCTTCCATGGGCAAGCTCCCGGGCATCGACATGAGCACCGGCTCCCTCGGTCAGGGAATTTCAACTGCATGTGGTATGGCACTCTCCGGTAAGATCTCCAACGACACCTACAAGGTCTACACTATCCTTGGCGACGGCGAGATCGAGGAAGGTCAGGTATGGGAGGCTGCAATGTTCGCAGCTCAGTACAAGCTGGATAACCTGGTAGCAGTTGTCGATAATAACGGACTTCAGATCGATGGTAAGATCGAGGACGTAATGTCCAGCTACCCCATTGACGAGAAGTTCAAGGCATTCGGCTGGCACGTTATCTGCATCGACGGTCACGATTTCGACCAGATCGAGAAGGCGTTCAACGAGGCTGAAACAGTTCTCAACAAGCCGACCGTGATCATTCAGAAGTCCGTAAAGGGCAAGGGCGTATCCTTCATGGAGAACCAGGTAGGCTGGCACGGCAAGGCTCCTAACGACGAGGAGTACGCTGTTGCAATGAAGGAACTCGGCGACCACCTCGCAGAGCTTGAAAAGTAATTCTGAACATCGAAAGGATAATAGATATGGAAAAGAAAGCAACCCGTGACAGCTACGGCGAAGCGCTTGTAATGCTCGCCGAGAAGCGCCCTGACCTGGTAGTTCTGGACGCAGACCTCGCAGCTGCTACAAAGACTGGCACCTTCAAGAAGGCATATCCCGACAGATTTTTCGACTGCGGTATCGCAGAGGCTAACATGATGGGCGTTGCTGCTGGTATCGCAAGCACAGGCAAGCTGGTATTCGCAAGCTCCTTTGCAATGTTTGCAGCAGGCAGAGCTTTTGAGATAGTACGCAACAGCATCGGCTATCCCCATCTTAACGTCAAGATCGGCGCTACACACGCTGGTATTTCCGTTGGTGAGGACGGTGCTTCCCACCAGTGCAACGAGGATATCGCCCTGATGAGAGCTATCCCGGGCATGACCGTTATCAACCCCGCTGACGATGTGGAGGCAAAGGCGGCAGTTCTCGCCATGGCTGATTTCGTAGGTCCGACCTATATGCGTTTCGGCAGACTTGCAGCTCCCATCTTCAACGACGCTGCGACCTATAAGTTCGAGCTCGGCAAGGGCGTTCAGCTCAGGGACGGCAAGGACGTCACCATCATTGCAACAGGTCTGATGGTAGCTGAGGCTATCGAGGCCGGCAAGGCTCTGGCTGAGCAGGGAATTGACGCACGTATCATCAATATCCACACCATCAAGCCCATCGACCGTGATATCATCATCAAGGCGGCTAAGGAAACCGGCAGGATCATCACCGTTGAGGAGCACAGCGTTATCGGCGGACTTGGTTCTGCAGTTGCTGACGTTGTTACCGAGGAATGCCCCGTTCCGGTCATCAAGATCGGCGTAAAGGACGTTTACGGTCACTCCGGTCCTGCGGCAGACCTGCTCAAGGAGTTCGGTCTGTGCGCAGAGAACATCGTTGCCGTTACAAAGGCAGCGCTCGGCAAGTAATTCAGCGATTTGTACTTTCGGGAGCTGGCTTCGGCTGGCTCCCGAATTTTGTAACTGAAATGTAACCTTTTGTGTGATCAGTCTGTCTTAATTATCAGAAGGATAGATCTGATAAAGGAGTGACAGATATGAATTCGCAGCAATGGAAAAACGTCCTTGACCAACTGGACGATGACATTGTGGATTCTGCGGCGGAGCGTTTCAATGGTGCTGACGCCGCTGAAGAGCATTCGGCCTTTCAGGAGGACAACAAGCCCCGGGAGTATAAGAACAACAGCAGCAGGAAGAGGTTCGGTGGGCTGTTTATAGGTCTGGGCTCGGTGGCGGCAGCTGCGGCGGTGACAGGCATAGTGCTGGTAAGGAACCTTCCTGCAGTGCAGGATGTCACACCGCTTTCTGAGGGAGCCGAGCTGAAAGCAGTTTCCAGCGTTTCAAGCACGGCGATAGAGATACAGGAACCTGTGGCTCTTGTAAGCTCATATACCGCCACTGAAAGGCTTGAAGTAATGCCGTCAGCTTTTACAAGCGATGACTTTGCCCTGTTCGACAAATACTTCAACGGTTACTGGACCAACGAAAATAGCAGCATTATGCTGGACTACAGTGCGGGCTCGCCGTTCGGTGAGGATTATACCTGCACCGGTATCGAGCGGATAAGTAATGGCTGCTATATGGCGGCGCAGAACGGTTCACAGTACGACCTGTGGTACGTCAGTCCCGAAGACAATTCAGGAATGATGTACATTTACAGGAACGTATCGCTTACCGATGGCATGATACAGTATAACGATGATGGGACGATATCCTGCGGAAGCACCGAGAGTTTCCGGTTATCCAGCGCCAGTCCGGACAAGTATAACACGCTCGGTTACTTTGGAAAGCTGAAGCTTGCGTACGACCTTGGAATGACTCCGGAAGCGCTGTACACTCAGGTCGAGCTTGATACCTATGCCGGTACAGACTCCGGTGAAGCGCACTGGTTACGCAGCGACGGTGGTTACAGTTCCCCCTGGGACAAGGTAGTGCTGAAGGAACAGAATGACAGCAGTATCGTAATGTCCATGGCATTCTCGATGCAGGATCAGCCGGAGTCCATCACGTACTTTGACCTGTACTGGGTCCCCACGGACGGCGAAACGTGGGCCCTTGACAACGTGCGCAGGTCGAATGATTTATTTGTATGGACTGCGCAGGATCTGCGGGAATCTCTCACATTGAGTGACCTTGACATCTTTGAGATGTATTATTCAGGTAAATGGTCAGCGGGTTCTGACGAGATCACGCTGAGCTATTCACAGGATATCTTCACACCGAACAATGTATGTGGAGGGTTCTATGCGGGAGACGATGGCTGGTTCATGTTTGACCTGATCACTGTTCCTGAGTCTGCTGAAGAAGCATATACCCAGGTGTATTTCATTCCGTATGACGATCCGTTCACGATGTACATGTATGAACCGGACATTTTCGGCTACGCAATGCAGGACAACTACCTGGCTATGTATTCGCACACGGATTCTTCACTGGACGAACTTGACACAGTGCGCATGTCCTGGCTGGGACTTCAGCGGTGGATACTGGATACAGACGGTGCTTCTGGCGAGGGAACGCTGTCAAAGGCGGTGTATTCAGCGTTCACTGACATCGGAAACGCAGATATTAATGTAAATAATTATAACGGCAGCGGCGACCCATTTGAAGGTTACGTTATCGAGGAGCTGTCCTCCGGGAAGTATCGGCTGACATTCCAGCTTTTCGATAAGGAGAACAAGAGTCAGTGGGTGTCTGTGGTGCTACAATTAATAGATAATAATTGGGAGGTCCTCCCGGTAGACGGAATAACGACAGACACAGAGGGCTGACAACAGAGATAGAATGCGAGGGGAAACGGCGATGGACGACAGTCTAATAATAGACCTGTATTTTGAGCGGAACGAGCAGGCGATAGCAGAAACTCAGACCAAGTACGGCAGACTGTGCACGAAGATCGCCGGAGGGATCCTCAAGCGCTATGAAGACGCCGAGGAAGCGGTGAGCACGAGCTACGTGAAACTGTGGAATGCGATACCGCCGAAGCGTCCGGTGTCTCTGTGCGGCTATCTGTGCAGGATAGTCCGCAACACGGCGCTGAATGTCTATGACAGCATGAAGCGGCGCTCCTGCGAGGAGCTTTACGGTGAACTCACGGAGGTCATACCTGACCCGGAAACGGCGGACTTACGCTTTGACAGCACAGAGATTGCCGGATATCTGAACGACTTTCTGCGTAAAAGCAAGCCGCTGAACCGTGACATCTTTACCGGAAGGTACTATCTTAACCTGTCTGTCCGTGACATAGCAACCCGTCTTGGAATGACCGAAACTGCAGTCAAGACCCGCCTTTCCCGTATCCGTGCCGACCTGAAAGGGTACCTTGCGGAGAACGGAGTTTCAGTTGATTGATATATATAGCGGAAAAATTGCCCTCCCGGCAGCGACCGGCGAGGGCTTTTTTGCGTCTGGATATGACATTGATAAACAAAACGATACCGTTTCATAAATTGCCAGTTTGCCAATATATATTTTCCAGCTTTTAACGGTACACTATTATCCTGGTGACGGGTTCTTGTCTTGTAATAGTGTAACTTCGTTGTTTATATATTTTCCTTTTTGCGTGACATTGAAACCACGCACTCCACGTGCCGTGTGAATGGGAACATATCAAACGGCTGAATGCTTCCGACGTCATAATGCTTCGAGAGAACCCGCAGGTCCCTTGCGAGGGTCACGGGGTTGCAGGAGATATACACGACACGCTCCGGTCGAATAACTGACAGAGCCCTGAGGAACTGCCTGTCGGCGCCGGCACGGGCGGGGTCCATGATAACGGCGTTGAAATGCACGCCTTTCTTTGCACGCTCCCGGAGGTACTCCCCGGCGTCGCCACGGTTGAACGCTACGCCCCGGGTGATACCGTTGAGAACACAGTTCTGTACAGCGTCCCGAACCGCCGCCGAGTTGTATTCTATCCCCTGGACGCTCCTTGCGTAGTCAGAGGCGATTATTCCGATGGTTCCGGTGCCGCTGTAGGCGTCAAGGACTACGTCGTTCTTCGTTATGTGAGCGGCACTGATGGCATATGAATACAGCTTCTCTGCCTGAGCCGGGTTAATCTGGTAGAACGACTGGGGCGAGATACGGAACTTTTTCCCGCATATCTCGTCAGTTATGAACCCCTCACCGTAAAGTACCTCGGCGTGATCGCCCAGGGTCAGGAACTCCGGACTGCGGTTCACTGAAAACGTAACTGTTTTTATTGCCGGGAACTTATTCACCAGTGCAGAAGTAAAGTCGTGCTTCTTCGGGAACATGGATACGGCGCCCACGATGTTGACAAGGACCTCGCCCGTCCTTTTGCCGACACGTACCAGAACGTGCTTGATAAATCCCCGGTCAGTTCCCGGGTCCCAGGGCCTTATTTTGAAAGACCGCATGAGATCACGAATTCCGACGATGATCTGATCCGCCTGCGGGTCGTTGACCATGCAGCGGTCAATGCCGACTATACCGTTCCTGGAGGACTGGTACACGCCGGAAATGATTTTTCCGCTCCGGTCGCTGCGAAAAACCGCCTGTACTTTGCAGCGGTATCCAGTTGGAGGGTCCATGGGGATTATTTCAGAAACCTTGCCGTAGGAGCCAAGAAGCCCGTTCAGGTCTTTCATCTTCCATTCAAGCTGCTGGGGGTAGGTCATGTTTGAGAGCTGGCAGCCGCTGCATTTCTTTGCGACCGGACATTCCGACATATTCATTCGGTGCACACCTTTCTTTATAGTTCGTCTTGATTAATTATAGCATAAACCTGCTATGAAGTCAATCTAACTGCAAACAAAAAAGGACTACCATGGAGGCAGTCCTGATTTTATAAATGAAATCTCATTTTACGGTAAGGAGCTCTTCAACAGTCACGTTAAAGATTTTTGCGAGCGAGATCACTTCAATATCAGTAATGAAGCGCTGACCTGATTCGATTCGCTGAACGGCGTTCTTGTCAATATCAAGGTCGATCACCTGGAGCCTGTCAGCGAGCTCCCGCTGAGAGATCCTGAGAGCCTTTCGATATTTCGCAACATTCAGTCCGCAGAGATTATTTCTGCCGTCCTTGGTTCGGTTGTTAAACATTAAAGTTCTCCTTTGTTTTTAGAACAGTTGTGTAAAATTGTGCAATATAGTACTGCACTTTAATAGCATTATATCTCAATACAACTTGAGAGATGACATCAACAAAGCATCAAAACGTATTTTTTTATGCCACCTGACATTTAATTCCAGAGCGTGACATTGTTCTTTTGCAGTCTGGTATATAATCTGTAAAAAATATGAAAATATACGGTTAAAGATGAATTATATGTTGACACCAATAGCAAAATATGATAAAATAAAAAAGTACTCATACAGTTAAGGAGGCAGCCATTGAAGATAAAGTGGAATAAGAAATATACCACCATTGCTACCTATACTTTGATAGTGATTGCACTGGCAGTATTGTTTGTCGTATTTGTATTCAGATTTGATTCCTTTTCAAAGGGATTTTCGTGGATAGGAACAGTAGCAGCACCGATAATTTGTGGAATAGTTATCGCATATGTTATTAACCCTCTGGTGATGTGGATAGAGCGCACATTATTCCGCAAGCTGACAG
>CAKSGA010000030.1 GCA_934454435.1 uncultured Oscillospiraceae bacterium
GTATGGTAAAGTCCATCGACCCCGCTACCGGCGAACAGCGCTACGGCTACGATGAAAAGGTAGATTCCGAGGGCAAGGTAACGCTTCAGAACACGAACGTGCTGTTCCTGCTTTCTAAGTTCGAGAAAGAAGTAAAGTTCGGCAACGAGAACGACTTCAAGGGCGACATTTACCAGTACATTTCGTTCCTGAGCGACAGGCTCGCTGAAACGATAAGCTACGAAACCAGCCGGAATGAAACCGCAAAATCCACCGTTGACACGCTTCTGGACGCCCGGGACGAGGTTTCCGGCGTGCAGATGGACGAAGAGGGTATCAATATGCTGAACTACCAGAAGTGGTACAGCGCTTCCTCACGTATGCTTACGACCCTGGACGATGCGCTGGATAAGCTGATAAACGGCACCGGCAGAGTGGGACTTTAAGGAGGGCAGTCTGAATGAGAATTACAAATTCAACGCTGCTGCGTAACTATGACAGAAACCTCAAGCGTATTTCCACACAGAAGTACGCTTCCGAGAACAAGATATATTCCGGCAGGCAGTACACCCGTGCGAGCCAGTCGCCTCTTAAAGCGTCAAAGGCGCTCACGGTCAGAAAGCAGCTCTGGCACACCGAGCAGTATCAGGAAAATCTCAAGGTGGCGGATAAGTTCTACACCGAGGCGGAGACCTCCCTGCTGCAGGTATCTGACCAGCTTGCTTCCGTACGTGAAACGATAATCTACGCCTGCAACTCTACCAAGGATAAGGACATAGACCTTAACATTCTCGCACAGCAGCTTGAAACAAAGGCTAAGGAGATGTGCTCCATCTTCAATACCAACAGTGCAGAGCGTGCGATATTCGGCGGCGAGAGCAACAGTGATGAGCCTTTCACCATCGGCTACGATGAGAATGGCACGGCGACAACGATATTCTATCACGGAGTGCCGGTCAACGCCTACAGCAAGGAAACTGATTTCCCGTATTCCAATGATGTGTACATAGATATCGGCATAGGAATGGTCATCAGCGATAACCAGGAGGTTGACCCTCAGTCGGTGCTGAAGATATCATTTAACGGCGCAGGAGTTACAGGCTGCGGATTTGAGGGCGGCGAAAAGGAAAGTACGATTCTCCGTCCGGAAAGGCTGAAGAGCGGCGCAGACCAGGAGAACACAGTCAGAATGACCGCCGGCGGAAAGACCGTCACGGTAAAGTTCAAGGGCAGCAATACCGATGATATACAGACTGCGATAACCAATGCGTTCAATAATGCAGGGGTGACGGACCCTGATAAGATACCCACGATCGACAAGGACGGTCATCTAACGATGGCGGACGGCAGCGTGGCGTATGTTTCAGAAACTCCCTCCATCAACCTTGATCAGCTCAAGGACGGTCAGAATTACACTATAGACGTCTATGCGAGCGGCACTAAAAAGACCATCGCCTTTACCGCAGGGGCAGACACGGCAACCACCGCCGCAAATATCCAGGCTAAGCTGGACGAGGCGTTCAAGCGTGAGAAGCACACACCCACCATTGATGATTACGGAAACATAAAGGTCGAGTACCTCAACGCCAAGGGCGAAAAAGTTTCTGAAAACGTGTATCTCGCCAAGAGCGATACCGGCACGATGCCGGATATAAAGAACGGAGATACCTTCTCCAACAATTATCTTCAGGTAACGCTGGACGCTGCTGCGGCGCTCAGGAGAGGCGATATCGACTATGCGAACGCATGCATTGACAGGATCGTTAGTTCCTCTGAGAACCTTCTGGTGGAGATAGCAGACCTGGGTAATTCCGAGGAGTATATCGAGTTCAATCAGAACCGCTTCGATACCAGGACGCTCAATCTTCAGGAACGCCAGAAGGATCTCGAAGCCACCGACCTCGAGAGCGAGATCACGCTGATGAAGACATATGAGGCTATCTATAATGCGTGCCTCCAGATGTCCAGCAGCATAGTTCCGAACAGCATATTCAATTACATAAGCTGATCATTCAGCATTTGGTTTAATTTGGTCAGTGTGCGCTGCCGGGAATTCCGGTGAGGCAAGGAAGCCGGCGCATTGAAGTTATATGGCAGGTTACAGACAACCAGGAGGTGTTGGAAGTGAACAGCAATCTATTACAGATAACCACGATCCCGATCTCCATTGAGATCAAGGTCACTAATGCAAAGTATGAGTACCCCGACGCTACCGAGCGTCAGCCTAAGGTCAACATCACGAACACCCAGGGCGGTTACGTCATGAAGGCTGATCCGATCAGGGTGAACATTGATACATATCAGGCACGCAAGAGTCTGGGGTACGGTCACATGAACGATGGCGACATGATGGCTCAGAAGGCGCAGGAAGGCTTCTCGCTGGCATTCCAGGGTACGGCAAGGGTCGCATCTGAGGGCAATATGCTGGCAAGGGGAATGTCCCCTTCGGAGATAGCTATACAGAACGCCAGAGCCGGTGCAACAGTAGAAACGATAATGGAGTTCCTGCCGAAAGAGGGCGCAGATATCACTTTTGACGGCGGCACTCTCAGCATTGATTACCAGATGGGTGACCAGAACATAGACTGGGAAACCATGAACGAGCTCCCGATGGAGTTCGTGCCGGGCAATGTCGAGCTTATAGTAAGGGACAGACCCAGGGTCGAGATAGAGTACCTCGGCGGGCCTATCTACTTTCCCAGAAGCGCTGACCCGGAATACAAGCCTCCCGTGCTGGACGTCAAGGGCTGATATTTCTGAAAGGAGCGGCGTTCTTCGCCGGATATGCCTATGAAGATAATTACAAGAGATTTCGGTGAGCAGGAAGTCGATGAGAGCAGGATCATCACGTTTCCCGATGGTATAATCGGCTTTGAGGACAAGAAGCAGTATGCGCTGCTCAGTCCCCTTGGTGATGAGGTGTTCCCGATGTGGCTCCAGTCGGTGGACGGCAGGGAGCCCTGTTTCGTGGTCTATGACCCGATGGAGATCTACCCCGATTATAAATTTGCCATATCCGATGAGGAGCAGGCGGCGCTGAAGATAGACGAGGACTCGCCCTACCGCTGCCTTGCAGTGGCGATCGTGCCGGAGGACTACCGCAAGACCACCATCAACCTGCGCTGCCCTATCGTTGTAAACACGAAGGAGCGCATCGCAGCCCAGGTCATTCTGACGGAGCATTATGAGTTCATGGCTCCCGTATATGAGGAGGGCTGAGCATGCTTGTTGTTACCAGAAAGACTGACGAGAGCCTGATCATTTCGGACAACATTGAGATCACGGTTCTTGAGATAGGCAAGGATAAGGTCAAGATAGGCATAAACGCACCGAAAGAGGTCAAGGTGATCCGCAGCGAGCTCAAGGACGCCCGCCAGACCAATGAACAGTCGGCGCATGTTTCGGGCAGTGCGATAGCAGAACTGCTCAAGCAGCATAAGCAGGAGGATAAATGAAATGTCAGATACAATGAGATTGAGCGGTCTTTCCTCGGGATTTGATACCGAGAGCATGATCAAGCAGCTGATGTCGTCTTATCAGACCAAGATCGACAAGCAGAATCAGAAGCTCCAGAAGCTCAGCTGGCAGCAGTCTGCATATCAGGATATCACCAAGAAGATCACTGAGTTCAAGAACAAGTATTTCGATGTGCTCAAGCGTGATACTTATCTGATGAGCAGTTCCACGTTCAATAAGTTCACCGCTGCTGTGAAGGCGACAAATGACGCTGATACTTCCGGACTTACAGTGGCTACAACCAGCGGCTCTGTGGCAGGCTCTTATAAGGTAAAGCTGCTTCAGAGGGCGTCTGCGTCAAAGGCTGAGGGCAGTAATGTCAATGTTGCTAATTTCCAGCTGGATCTTGACAAGGCTGTTTCCACCGGCGGAAAGGACGTCACCAATGATGACGGCAGCAAGACAAGACAGTTTGCGCTTGCCCTTGACGTAAAGGTCGGCAGTGTTTCCAAGACCATTAATTTCGAGGTCAATGCTGCTCTTGACGCAGATGGTAATATCGCTGATATGGACGCTCTGCGTCAGGATATGACGGACGCACTAAACACAAAGCTCCAGGAGGGCTTTGGTTATTCCGGCAGGACCGGAAGCAGTGCCACAGGTGCAGTTGACGATAAAGGAAACGAGTGGTTCCTGCAGGCGGAGCTTGGTGCTGATGGCAAATTAGGCTTAAAGGTTGGCGGAAATTCTACAGTTACGATTACTGAGAACAAGGGTAACTTTGGCATGGCACAGGCAGCTTCCAAGGTCGCAATTTCAACGGGAAGCGTTGTTACCGGTACGAACACCTTTGCGGTAGGCATTGATGGAAAAACGACGAATGTCAGCTTCAAGGGCGTTTCCACGACTTACTATGACAGCCGTGACCTTTCCGGTAATGAGAGTATTCTTCAGGAGTTCAATGAACTGAAGCTTGCCGCTTACCGCAATGACTACAATCTTGCTGATGATGCAACCGTGACCTGGACTCAGCTTAATAATTATACCTATACCAGCGAGCAGGCTGCAAAGGACAAGAACGCTTCTGCAATAAAGGAAGCGCTTGGCAAGGCTCTGCCTGACTACACATTCTCACTTGTCGGATCCTATCTTACAGCAAAAAAGGACGGCAAAAGCGTTGATTTCTCGCTGACCTCCGTTGACGGCGGTACGCTGGGACTTACAAAGGCGTACGCTTCCAATAAGATCAGTACCGGTACTACGCTGGATACGCTGGGCTTCAAGCCGGATTCCAACGGAAAATACACACTCACGATAAACGACACTGAAATAAGTGTTGACAGGTATGCTACCGTTTCCACGCTCATGAGCGCTGTGAACAAGTCCGGCGCAGGCGTTACGATGACCTACTCTTCCCTGACCAACAGCTTTACGATCGAGTCCAACGAAAATGGCGGTGCCGGCAGGGTGGATATCCAGTCCGGTGAGCTTGCAAAGGGACTTGGGATTGCTGACGATAATGGCACTACAGGCTATACCCGGGGTCAGAACTCGATTTTTGAGATCAACGGTCAGGAGCTCTATCTCAACGATAACACCTACACTCTGGACGGTACGACCTTTACATTCAACGATAACATGCAGGTCGGTGAGACCTATACGGCGACCGTTTCCAAGGACGTAAGCACCGTCAAGGATACCATCAAGAAGTTCGTAGAGGATTACAACCAGCTTATTGATGATGTTTACGGGCACATCGGCACGGCTCCCGCAACGGACAGCAGCGGCAACAAGTACGACCCGCTGACCGATGACGAGCGTGACGAGATGAGCGAGGACGAGATCACCAAGTGGGAGGAGAAGGCCAAGCAGGGCGTTATCTACAACGATTCCACCGTATCCTCCATCATGAGCCAGATACGCACTGCACTTTATGGCAGTGTAACACTGGATGACGGCTCCAAGTTCGGCATCTACAGTATGGGCATAAAGACTTCGAGCGAGTGGTCCGAGCACGGAAAGCTGGAGATAGACGAGGAAAAGCTCGACAAAGCGTTCGAGAACAATCAGGACGCTGTCATAAAGCTGTTCACAGACAGTGAGAACGGTATCATGTCCAAGGTCAACAAGGTCATGGACAGCGCTGTAAAGAGCTCCGGTAAGGTTGAGAACAGAGGTACCCTGGTACGCAAGGCAGGTAAGGAGAACAGCTCCGTCACCACCGACAGCACCATTTACAAGGAAATGCAGCGTATCCAGCAGCGCATGAGAGACCTCCAGACGAAGTATTCCGACAAGGAAGAGTACTGGTGGAAGGTGTTCACCAATATGGAGTCTGCCCTGTCTGACCTGAACAGCCAGACCAGCTACATTTCGTCCTATTTTGGCAATTCGGGTAATTATCAGTAAATAAAGGAAACAGAGGGCACAGGATATGTCTAATCCATATTCAGCATATAAAAAGCAGTCGGTTACAACCATGACTCCGGTGGAGGTCGTTATAAAGCTCTACAGTGAAACGGAGCGTCAGCTCGCAATTGGTGTGAACCATATCCGCACCAAGGATATCAAAAAAGCTCATGAGTCGTTGATGAAGGCGCAGGAGCTCCTCGGTGCACTGCGGGGTTCGCTTGACATGGACGTTCCGATATCGAAGAACCTTGACCAGCTTTACGACTTCTTCCAGAGGACTGCGGAGAAAGCTAATATAAAGAAGGACGAGGAGAGCGCCGCAGAGGTCGAAAAGATCATACCCATGATCGGCGAGCTGCGGGACGCATTCACCCAGATAAGCCAGATGACCAAGGAAGAGATTGAGGCGCAGCAGAAGGCACATAAGAAGTAAGATAAGGGGGTGTTGTTATGGCAGAGTTACGTGGCTGTGAGGGCGTTGTAACGCTGATGAAGCAGATCTACGGTGTGCTTCAGGAATATGAAAAGCAGACGGACGCCATGAGCAACGCCGACCTTGAGGTGCTTCAGCAGGCGCTGTTTGCAAGGAACGAGATGATAGGAAAGCTCGAGGAGCTGAAACAGCAGGTGGAGGGCGTTATCGAGCTGGAATTTCCTGAGGAGCGCCGACTGCTGAACGACCTTGTCCACGGCAGCTACGTGAATTCGGAACTGGACGAGGAGCACAAGGAGCTTCAGCTTATCCAGCGGAACATAACGGTGATAAAGCAGCGTATCGTTGACAAGGACCGTGTTATCTCCGGGCAGTTCAAGAGCCAGCACATGGACTCCCGCCGGGAGCTTGAGCAGCTCAAGCAGACCCGTCAGAAGATAGGGTACTACAGCAGTGCCGTAGTCGGCAGGGCAACGGGACAGTCGCTGAACAAGAACCTGTGATCTCAATTTGTGGTAAATGACTTTGTGGGCTGTCGAAAAGTCGCATTTGCCTGCGAAGCAGGCTTTTGTAATAAGTTTTTTGCCCAGGGTCTCCCTGAGCAAAAAACACTTCTATCCGCACAACTGTGCGAATTGTCGGCATAGCCGACAATGAGTGCGGGCAGTGCGGATGTTCGGCGAAAAAGCCCCAACGGGGATTTTTCGACGGTCTCGTGGGCTGCGAAATTATCGCAGCCCATATTTTATATGAATTTCGGCGTCCTACATAGCAGGACGCCGAAATTCTGTTTTTTCACCCTGTTCTCTGGGTGCCGAAGCGAATGTGGTTGTATTCCTTAGAAACAGCGTCCCAGGTGGGGGCGCCGACAACGCCGGAGACCGGCAGCCCGAACAGCTCCTGGAAAACCCGCACGGCTTCCTCCGTGGCGGGGCCGAAATACCCGGTGGCGGGGACTTCCGGAATGTCACGGTAGGTCCTGCCGATGAGGTTAAGATAGGTCTGGAAAGCGAGGACATCGTTGTTGCGGAGCTCGGGGGTCAGAACATAGCCGGGGTAGAGGGCGGCGGTGTTTCCGGCATAGCCCTCCGGCAGACCGTTGAGGATATTGTTGTAGACCTCCTGTATAGCCGTCCAGGTGGCAAAATCCACGATGCCGTCCGGGTTCAGACCGTAAAAGCGCTCAAAGGCGAGCACCTGGTTTTCCGTTTCCGTGCCGAACACTCCATTTGCAGGGCCTGACGGTATCTCCGGGTTGAAATAGGCTATCACGTTCAGGTAATATTGCAGGTTGCTGACGAACACGCCGTAGTCCCCGGGGCGGAGGGTTTCGGGGAATTCCGCCTGAACTTCTGACGGGCGCAGACCCTCGGAGGTAAGCTCGGCGAGGTTCTTTACCGCAACGTAGATGTATTTTATCTGGTACCAGGTCGCCTTGTTTACCACCCCGGTCTGCGGCAGCCCGAATACTCCCTGAAAGACCCGGACCGCCTCGGCGGTGTTCTCACGGAAGAAGCCGTTAGCAGGGGAGATTCGGGGGATAGCAGGGTAGTTGGCGGCTATTCGGTTCAGTTCCGTCTGTATGGTGCGGACTTCGTTTCCGGAGCTCCCTATGCCGAACGGAGTTCCGGGGTAGCTGCCGATGAACGGCTCGACAGGGGCGTTTCGTACTATGTCGATGTCGCTGCCGTAGTAGTACTGGAGCATTTCGTAGGGAGTGTAGCCACGGTTGGCAAGGTCCACGGTCCCCCACTGTGAAAGACCCTGGCAGGTCACTGAAGTGCCGTTGCAGAACTGCGTGAACAGCGGCTCCACATTACCACGGCGCACCACGTAGTTATTGAAGATCTCGTCAACGATGTTGCTGATGTTGCCGAAAACGTTCCTGCCGTAGGTGAACGCCTGGTCGTACTGGGTGGAGCTGGTTATGTCAAAGGGATAGCCACGGCTGCGGTACCACTCGGTGTAGACACGGTTCAGGGCGAAAGTCACCTGGGCGTAGATGTTGGCACGTATAGCCGCTTCGGGCCAGGTGGGGTATATCTCGCTGCTCGCTACGTTCTTGATGTAGTCGGGGAAGGACAGCGTGACGTTGTCGGCGGTGGAATTCGGCGGCCCGAGGTGTACGGTTATTGTTTCCGGAACAGACGGAGTAACTGTTTCAGGCATCGTGCACCTCCGTCAGCTCAGGCTCGTTTTCAGTGATGGTCTCGGGCTTGTCGTTCTTGCCGGAGGAGGGCACCAGCGCCACACGCTGTAACGATAATATCCCCTCGAACACCGGCAGGGAGCGCACTGAGACCGGTATGTAGCCTGCGGCATTTATGTCGGCGTCATAGAGAGAATAGGGCTGCACCGGGACCTGCGGATCAAGAGAAAGCTTACTGGAAGGCGCCGGCAGGGCTACCTCAGGGGTCTGCCCGCTGGAGTCTGTGGTGAGGTCGTAGAACGTATGGCAGCTGCCGCCTATCACTTTGGTGACTATTATCCTCGCCCCCGGAACCGGCAGGGCGTTCCTGGCAGTGTAGGTCCGGAAACGCAGCCTGCCCTGTCCGGGGTTGACTTTCAGGAATTCGTCCAGGTCGGCGTATTCCTTTTCGGCGGGATAGTCCGGGAAGCCGCCGTTGCTTGTCTGTTCCAGCGGCTTTATATCCTCCGGGGAATTCACCGCAGGCTGCTGGCTCTCGAAGCTCCTCCGCCCGAGCTGCTCCTCCGGGGACTGCCCGCTTTCCGGTATCGTGCCTATGCTGTCGAACTGACCGGGGTCAGCGGTGGTGTTCCCGCCCTCCCGCTGGAACTCCGCAGGCTGCCCGGGTTCGGTGGCGTCGGTTATGGAGTTGTTCTCTGAGGACACGTTGTCGTTTCCGGCGTCAAGCTGCGGGGGGGCATCGGTGAACTGCGGCGGCAGCGTCGAGAAATCATCGAAGTACTTTTCAAGCTCCCGGGCGGCGGTCTGGTCGGCTGACCAGCTTATTATCGTTGGAGTTCTCGGGGAGCTCGCTTCGGGTGTAGGCTCCGGCTCTTCTGCCGTATCCGATGGCTCCAGTTCTTCTATGGGAGCCAGGTCCCCGGCAGGTTCGGGGACTGAGGGCGGTTCTTCCCTGGGAACTGGGGCGGTCGTTTGGGGCTCAGGTTCAGCGGCGGGCTGAGAAGAGCGGCGGGAAGCGCCGCTCCCGGCGGCGTACTGCATGAGTTCCTGCTTGTATTTGTCTATGAGTTTCTTCATGTCGTCCATGGGTATACCTCCTGATAGTATTCTGGTGGAT
The DNA here is from genome assembly GCA_934454435.1 of uncultured Oscillospiraceae bacterium. Taxonomy (GTDB): domain Bacteria; phylum Bacillota; class Clostridia; order Oscillospirales; family Ruminococcaceae; genus CAG-115. Next base: position 9,547 of record CAKSGA010000030.1, read on the forward strand.
TATATGCGTGTACCTGCGGGATAATTCCGCAGGCCATTTGTGAAAAGGTTGACAAATCTGAAAAAATGGTATATAATATGATGTGGTTGCAGAAGGATCGCTTCTGCTTTATGATCAGACATACAAAGCGTCCGCCACGGCGGCCGCCAGAGAAAATTCGGAGGAACAAAAGATGATAACCAGGAACATAGTATCTGCCCTTGCGGCAGCAGCTGTAGCATTCAGTGCAGTGTCCTTCAGCGTTTCCGCAGAAGAGGAACCCGCTGGCTACGTTTATTTCATGGCAGAAAAGACCACCATCGGTCAGGGCTTCACCGTACAGCCCGAGAAAGTAGCTTTCTACGAGGGCGAAACAGGTCTTGACGTTGTAAAGAGAGCCGCAGACGTGCTCACTGACGACACAGGCTACGGCGCATATATCACCGCATTTGCTGACGAGGACCTCGAAACGGAAGTCCCCGCAGAGATAAAGGAAGTTTGCCCGGAGATGACCGGCAGAAATACCGAGGGCTACCTCAGTGCATACGACTACACCGCAGAGAGCGGCTGGACATATTTTGTGAACGATGAGTACGCACAGGTCGGCATCGGCGATTACGCTCCCGCTGACGGCGATGTTATCTGCTTCTCTTTCACAGTATACGGCTATGGCGCTGACCTCGGCGTTGACAACTCTTCCTGGGGCGGTGCGGCTGCACTGGTTCCCGCTGTGAAGAAGGCTGACCTTATCAGGCTCTGTGCAGAAGCAGCAGATGCTGACATCAACGAGTACGTATTCTCCGGCTCTATGGAAGTTCTCGCAGCATATGGCGTAAGTCAGGAAGAGGTAGACGACGCAGTGGCAGTTCTGACTGGTGTTATGAACGGTTCTTCCGCAGAAACTGAGGAGCCTGCTGAAACAGCAGACACAGCAGAAACCTCTGATGCTGCTGATACAAATACCGGGAAGGGCTCTCCTTCCACCGGCGTTGAGGGCGCTGCCGTTGCGTTTGCAGCCGTACTGCTCGCAGGCGCTGGTATCGCACTCAGCAAGAAGAAGTAATGAAGCGTTTCGCAGGAATATTCACGGCGGTCTGCACTGCATTATTCATAGCGGTGCAGACCGCTTTTTCCGCCGCCGGTTGGGAGCAGCTCGCAGGGGAGTGCTTCGCTTATTTCTCCCGGGCTGAGGATAACGCAGCAGTCTGGCAGGAGCTCACGGAAAATTCCGCAGACTGGGCGGCATTCTGCCGTGCAAGGCTGTACGGTCCGGACGGAGCCGAAGTTTACGCCGCAGCGGCGGAAAAACGTGTCGAAGAGCTGAAAAGCTCCGGGAGGTTCGTCCGCCCGACTGACTATCAGCGGCTCGGACTAGGCATTTCGGCGGCGGGGGGCGACGCTTCCCGGGCGGTGGAGCTCGGCGTGTTTCTGAATGACCAGCTGGACAAACAGGGCTTCAACGCATACATCTGGGCGCTCATAGCGCTGAACTTCACCGGTATCGAGCCACCTGAGAACTCCCTCAACACCGCTGATACCCTGACGCAGCACCTTATCTCCTGCCAGCATGAGGACGGCAGCTTTTCCCTCTTTGGCGATGGCGGGGACGTGGACATCACTGCGGCGGCGGTGTACGCCCTTGCCGGTACGGACGCTGAGGGCGCATGGGAGTCCGCACAGCGTGGGGCGGACTGGCTGTGTGCCCATGAAACGTTCTCCACCATGGGGGTAAGGAACTGCGAGAGTACAGCCCAGGCGGTCATAGCGCTGACGGCAGCGGGGCGTGACGAGGACGCACTCCGTGCGGCTTCCCAGCTCGAGGAGTACCGCCGGGAGGGCGGCTACGCCCATCTGCCTGAGGGCGATGTCAACCAGACAGCCACTACCCAGGCAATGGAGGCGTTCACGGCGCTGGCTCTTTCAGAGCAGGGCAGGAGCCTTTTCTCCATCCGCACGGAAGAAACGTCCGTGCAGCCGGAAAGCAGCGAAAAAGTGCCCGCAACTGAAACCACCGAGGTTCCAAATGACGCCCCGGGCGCTGAAACAATAAACGAGAGTGTTTCCGAAATCTCTATGCCGGAGCCCGCCGGGGCCCTGAGCGGCACACATATTCAGCTTGTCTGCTCAATAGTATCAGGAGCTGGGGCTGTGGCATGCCTGGTGGGGTTCTTTGCGAGGAAGAAGCGTGTGCTGCTTCCTGCGGCGGTGCTGCTTGCAGCGCTTTCCGGCGGGGTCTGGCTGCTGGATATCCGCACTCCGGAGGAGTACTACGCCCAGTCCGGCGGGGGACCGCTGCATGTCACGTTTTCTGCGGACTGCTCGGCGGCGCTCCCGTACCTGGAGGACAGCACGGTGTCCGTCCCGGAGGACGGCGTGGTGATCTCCCGCTGCGAGCTGAGCCTGCCGGAGGGCGCTTCAGCGTTTGACGCACTGACCGCCGCCGCCCGCTTCCGGAGGGTAAGGGTGGATTACACCGGCAGCGTTTACGGGACATATGTCCGGAGTATCGGGTATATCTCCGAGTTTGATTTCGGGGAGCTCAGCGGCTGGATGTACAGGGTCAACGGAGAGTTTCCGCAGATGTCGGTGTCGGATTATATTCTTTCAGAGGGTGACGTGGTAGAATTTGTATATACCTGCGACCTCGGTAGGGACGTTGGAGATCATTTTACATCTGAAAGTTCCTGAATGCAATATGCTTAGTCGTAAAATCTGTGTTTTGCACAAATATTTTGCACAAAATTTGTGGAAAGCGCATGCCGGTTTTTGTGACCTGCTGCTTGCAAATCCGCTTTGAATATGTTATAATTTATGTGGACTATATAGCATGGGGCAGTGCGCCGGGGAAATGCAGCTGCACCATCATCAGGAGGTATTACTTAATGTTTTTAGACCAAATACACGATATCAGGGCAAGGGATACCAGCCGTTTCAACAAGACCGGCGGCATCGGCATGGCTGTTTTTGCTGTTGTCGAGGCTGTCATCACCTTTTTCCTGGTAATGAAGCCGCTGTTCATCAACCCTGTTTACAGACAGGCGGCAGAGTATAACGCAGAGGGCAAGACATGTATCGTTAAGCTCTTCGGTAAGACCTTTGCTTCCCAGGCAGAGATCGCAAACAACCAGATAATCCTCACCCTGTGGGATACTATCGTTAATGTCGCACTGATCTATCTGGTCATCACGGGAATCCTGCTGGTGCTTTCGTTCTGCTATTATAAGGGCTACGCATTTGCAAAGTCCTATCTTATTTCGATCTTCGGCGCAAAGGCAGTTATCGGGCTTATCCCGCTGCTTATCCCGTTCGCTAACTTCACCGGAAGAAACTCCATAAAGGCATTCGGCATTGCTGACGCTGTTATCTGCCTCATTGCATGCGCTTACTTCGTTTATGAGAGCAACGATGAATACGCAGATGACATGCTGTTCACCGAGTCTGACCGTTCCGATATGTTAAAGCGTGCGGTCACTGCTGGTTTAACATTCCTCGGCATGACAGCCGTAGTAGTATTCACATGTCTCGGTATGTCCGCTTATGGAAGCGTAACACTCCAGGGCGGCAACTGGTCCATCATCACAGGCTGGGTAGGCACTGATACAGGTATTGCACAGGGTATCGTGCTTGTACTGCTGGTCGCAGTTGCACTTATCGGCAGCATAAGATATGTGCGTGAAGGCGAGTGGGCTATGCTGTACTACTTCTCCTTCGGCGCTGCTGCTGCGGTGGTTGACCTTGTAGCACTTGTGCTGAGATTTGTCTGGGTAGTAAAGACCTACAACCCCACCAAGGCACTTGCAAGAGCTGGCGATGAGAATGCTTCCGCATGGCTCGCCAATAACGGTATGACCTCCAAGTGGTGGATAAGCACAGTGTTCATCATACTGGCACTGGTTGCTGCTGCCGGCGTTGCTATAGTTGCTTTCACCAAGATCAGGAGCAAGCTCTCATTCAAGTACAGCGAGTCTGACAAGAAGGCTCATATCGCCCTGCTGATCGGTACTGGCTCCATCGTGCTCAGCTTCGTTCTGACCATGGTCGGAGTGCTGATGTATGACAAGCTCATATTCACACATCTCCAGTTCGGCGCTATGGACTATCTGTATCTCATCGCTTACGGCGGGATCTCCCTTATGCTTGCTGCTGCTATGTGGTGCGGTTACAGCTTCTCCAAGTTCGGCACACTGGCTCTGTACATCATGATCGCTTCCAACAACTTCTCTTCTATCTTCACTGTATTCAATGCAAGATCGAATGCTGTTGCTGAGATGGCAAACCAGGGTATAAGCTATGCTGGTTACAACTACATAATCTCTGCTGTTATGTATATCCTCTCCATTGTGGCATGCCTCGGTATCATCACCGTGTTTGTCGTAAAGGAAGTCAACGATTATATGTATCAGAAGCGCTTCTCCTGATAACCTTAAATCAATAACCAACACCCCGGTCGTTTGACCGGGGTGTTTGAGACCGTCGAAAAATCCCCGTTGGGGCTTTTTCGCCGAACATCCGCACTGCCCGCACTCATTGTCGGCTTTGCCGACAATTCGCACAGTTGTGCGGATAGAAGTGTTTTTTGCCCAGGCAGGGTCGACGCAGTCACCCTTACCCTGGGCAAAAAACTTATTACAAAAGCCTGCTTCGCAGGCAAAATTGACTTTTTCGACAAGCTGCAACACCCCGGTCATTTGACCGGGGTGTTTTGCGTCTGACAGGCTGTCGGTAAAGGCACATCTGCGTCTGTCACCGCATTATTTGCTTCGCAAAAAACGCTACATGACGGCAGGCGCAAACACGATGTTTGCGCAGTGCGGGTTCCTAGCATCTGCACCTTTCTCGGCAGCCTGGGATAAGTAATTTTTCGACAAGCTGAGGGCTGCACATTTATGTGCAGCCCTGCATTTGTTCGGTTTCAGCCGGTTATCTTCCCATGATCTTTCTGCGAATGAATAAGAACATCAATAATAGTCCCGCAACCGTGCAGACGATACCAATGACCAGAATGAACGGGTGGGAGCTTGTGTCAACGCACTTTATGTACAGCTCCAGGCAGTATTCGTCAATGGAGTCATCGTCCATGCCTATATCATCGGTAAGTGTGGTGCGGTAGTAATTCACGTCCTCGCTGTCCATCTTGGTGACTTTGCCTTTGAAGTGCACAGGAGCTACATTGTCTATATCCTCGGGGACAGTGGCGTTGAAGAGATCGTCGTACTGGGCGTCGAGCTGCTCGATGAGTTCGTCAACGGCAGTGTACAGCCCCATAAAGCCCGAGCCGTTTACTCCTATCAGGTAGTAATAGCCAAAGCCTTCCTTGTCCTTTTCCTTTTTGATGTACTCATAGCTGCCGTAGTTGTATGGGAGGTCGCCCTCGATCATCATTCCTTCCTTTATGTCGCTGATGGTAAGCTGGCTGAAGTCCTCTCCCGTTTTGGAATAATCCATCATTTCCCCTGCGGAAACGACTATCAGCGCTATGCCTGCTATCAGGACTACCAGCGCCGTAAAAAGTGAACGTATGCTTCTCATATTTCCTCCTTCTGATGGAAAATTTACAAATCAAATTATAACACAAAAACTATATTCTGTCAAGCATCGGGAATTTTTTTTGCAATACCCCTTAACATTTTCCCTGGAGTATGATATAATAAATCTATATGTGACCACATTTATGAAAGGATAACTATGGACGAGATAAAAGACAACAACGAAGAACTCACCAAGCAGGAAAATGACGGCGAATACACCGGCATGTCCAAAAAGAAAGCAGCGTTCCTGAAGCTGCTTCCGATGCTGATAGTTCTTGCCTGCACCGGGCTTTTCGTCTGGGGAATAAAGACGGTGATCGGAATTTTCTATGCCCCGCATGACGAGGTCTACACCATGACCGACGGCGATGACAAATACACGGTCGTGAAGTGCTACCAGAACCCCGCTTCCTATTTCTATATATACGACAGCGGCGCTTTCGTGTACAATGAAGCGGACTACGACAATGTAGCCGGGGAGCACAATGACGCTCACCTCACCAAAGTCCCGGAGGTGTACTTCGTGCTGAACGAAACAGCCCCGGACGTAGAAACCATGACCTTGAAAAAGCTCGCCGAGGGCAACGGGCTGAAGGTGTTCCAGTTCGGGGAGTTCATACTGTACCGGCTGGAGGGGCAGTACGGCGTTTTCGCCCCGCTGCGTGACTACACCGAGAGTGCGACCGACCGCAAGAACGACCTGTATGTCGTCCGCCAGCTCCTGAAAAACGACAACTGGAAGGGCTTTGTAATGCCCTATGAAACCGAAAAGAGTTTCCAGGACATTCTGGAGAAGCTGGAGTGGCACCTCGACACCGAGTACGTGGAGGACCAGTAATGGAAGAAAAGCCCCGCCTGAAATGGGTGGATATACTGAAATTCTTCGGCATATTCGCCGTGGGTTTCGGGCATATCTACCGGCAGGAGAATGTGCTGGGCTGGCTGTATACGTTCCATGTGCCGCTGTTCTTCATCGCCGGGGGAATAGTGTTCAGACCCTCTGAGATATTACGGAACATAAAGCACAGGGCGTTCAGGATACTTGTGCCGTATGCCGTGTTCGGCGTGCTGATGGCGCTGTATTTCAGCCTGATAGAGTATCGCTGGCGGGATATCTCCATGAGCCTGCCGGACTGCCTGCTTGGCCTGGTCATCGGCGACATGGATCATCTGGAGTTCCATTCCCATTTGTGGTTCCTGCCCTGCTATTTCCTGACTGCTGTGGTTTATAATGCGCTTTATCGGCTGCTCAGGCCGCTTGGCTGCCGGCTTGTATGCGCCGTGGCTTGTGTTGTTTACATGCTGGTTCCGCTGCCATCGCTTCCCTGGGGGGCGGACCGTGCGCTCGGGTTCCTCGGGCTGTTCGCCCTGGGAAATCTCGCTGCTGAAAAAGGTCTGCTCAACCGGGCGGAGAAGCTCCCGGCGCCTGTACAGCTCGGCGCTGCGGTGCTGCTTCTCGGGCTCAGCGTGGGACTTTCGGCGATGTATCTCACCAGGGGACTTATGTGGGCGGTCTGCGCAATAGTCGGCACGGCGGGCTTCATGGCGCTTTCTATGGCGCTGGAAAAACTGCGCATTCCCGCTGAGATAATGTCCGGGGCCGGAAGAGGAACTCTGGTGGCGCTGTGCATACACGGCCCCATCTACCGCATTCTGCTGAAGCTGGCGGCGATGGCTTCCGGGAGCACCACGGATATCCTGCGAATGAACGTTTTTTCGAGCCTTGCGGTGACTGCCGTAACGCTGGCGATATGCCTGGGAGTGTTCAGACTGCTGGAGCGGTTCCTGCCCTGGTGCATAGGGATCGTTCCCGCCAAAAAGGAAAAAAGACCGCCTGAAAACGGGTCATAAATAGAAGAAACAGAAAGGAACAAAATTCATGGCTGATCATAGCTATCTCGACAAGATACGCAACTTCTGCATAATAGCACATATCGACCACGGAAAGTCCACCCTTGCGGACAGGATCCTGGAGCAGACCCAGACCGTTGCGCTCCGGGACATGGAGGAGCAGCTACTGGACAATATGGACATAGAGCGTGAGCGTGGTATCACGATAAAGGCACGTGCAGTCCGCCTGAAATACCATGCGGACGACGGCGAGGACTACATCTTCAACCTTATCGATACCCCCGGACACGTGGACTTCAACTACGAGGTGTCACGTTCACTGGTGGCGTGCGAGGGTGCTCTGCTCATCGTTGACGCTTCCCAGGGCATTGAAGCCCAGACCCTTGCGAACACCTACCTTGCCGTTGAGAACGACCTGGAGGTAGTCCCGGTAATAAACAAGATCGACCTGCCCTCTGCGCACCCGCAGCAGGTAAAGGAGGAGATCGAGAACGTCATCGGCATTCCCGCCGAGGACGCACCGGAGATCTCTGCAAAAATGGGAATAAATATCCACGCCGTAATGGAGGCTGTGGTGAAGTCCGTTCCTGCGCCAAAGGGCGACAGCGAGGCCCCGCTGAAAGCGCTGATATTCGACAGCTACTACGACAGCTATAAGGGCGTTATTACCTACGTCCGCATAAAAGAGGGCAGCGTGAAGCCCGGCGACCGCATTCGCATGATGGCGACCGGCGCTGAGTTCACCGTTGTCGAAACCGGTGTTATGGGAGCCACGGAGCTTGTTCCGTGCTCCGGGCTGAAAGCCGGCGAGGTAGGCTATATAGCCGCTTCCATCAAGTCCATCGGCGAAACCAAGGTTGGCGACACCGTGACTTCCGCTGAGAACCCTGCGGACGAGCCGCTCCCCGGCTACCGTGAGGTCAACCCCATGGTGTTCAGCGGTATCTACCCGGCGGACGGTGCAAAGTACGTGGATCTGCGTGAAGCGCTGGAAAAGCTCCAGCTCAACGACGCTTCGCTTTCCTTTGAGCCGGAGACCTCCATTGCGCTGGGCTTTGGCTTCCGCTGCGGCTTCCTGGGACTTCTTCACATGGAGATTATACAGGAGCGTATAGAGCGTGAATACAACCTCGATATCATAACCACGGCGCCCTCGGTAGTCTACAAGATAGAGCTTACGGACGGCTCCGTAAAGATGATAGACAACCCCACCAACTACCCCGACCCCGCCGTTATCGCCCAGGCTTATGAGCCTATGGTGAATGCGCACGTCTATACTCCGTCGGAGTATGTCGGGAATATCATGGAGCTCTGCCAGAACCGCCGTGGCGTGTTCCGGGATATGAAGTATATCGATGAGAACCGTGTGGACCTCCATTATGAGCTCCCGTTGAACGAGATCGTATATGACTTCTTTGATGCGCTGAAATCCCGCACCCGTGGCTACGCAAGCTACGACTATGAGATGATGGGCTTCGTGCCGTCAAAGCTGGTAAAGCTGGATATACTGCTGAACGGCGACGTTATCGACGCACTTTCGTTCATAGTCCACACCGACAAGGCGTACGAGCGTGCCCGCAAGATGGCAGAAAAGCTCAAGGAGCATATCCCCCGCCAGATGTTCGAGATACCCATTCAGGCGGCGGTGGGCGGCAAGATAATCGCCCGTGAAACTATCAAGGCTCTGCGCAAGGACGTCCTCGCAAAGTGCTACGGCGGCGATATCACCCGAAAGAAGAAGCTGCTGGAGAAACAGAAAGAGGGCAAGAAGCGCATGCGTGCCTTTGGTACCGTTGAGGTCCCGCAGGAGGCGTTCATGGCGGTGCTCAAGCTCGATGATGAGTGATAACAGGGGACTGTATATCCACGTCCCGTTCTGCGTGCGGAAATGTCCCTACTGCGACTTCTATTCCGTCCCCGGAGAGGAAGCCCTGCGGGCGGACTATGCGGCGGCGGTGGTGAGAAATCTCCGGCGCTGTCCGGAGGAGTTCGGCACGGTGTATTTCGGCGGCGGAACGCCGAACCTGCTCGCACCGTATATGCGGGAGATACTTCAGGCGGTCAGCACGGTGCCCGGGGCAGAGATATCTGCGGAATGCAACCCGGCTTCGACCACTCCGCAGACCCTGGAACTCCTGCGGGAAGCCGGCGTGAACAGGATATCGGTCGGCGTGCAGTCGCTGCAGGACAACGAGCTGAAGCGTCTGGGACGGCTCCATGACTCGGCACAGGCGGTGGAGCTGATACACTCGGCGAAATCAGCGGGGTTCGATGAGATCTCGGCGGATGTAATGCTCGGCGTGCCCGGGCAGACGGCGGAGTCGCTGACAGATACCATCAGCCGGCTGGCGGAGCTGCCGGTGCAGCATATCTCAGCGTACATGCTTACCCTGGAACCGGCGACCCCTTTCGGGAAGTCCCCGCCGCCGGATATGGCGGACGATGAGCAGATGGCGGATCTCTACGCCCTCTGCCGGGAGCTCTGCGGGAGCAGGGGATATGCGCAGTATGAGATAAGCAACTTCGCCCGGGCGGGTCATCAGTGCAGGCATAACCTGAAATACTGGCGTGACGAGGAATATCTCGGTATAGGTGCGGCGGCGCATTCTTTCTACAAGGGAAAGCGCTTCGCAGTGCCGCCGGACGTACATGCGTTCATCGCTTCGGAGGTCCAGCCGTCCGTGATAACTGACGACTCCCCCGGGGACTATGACGAGCGGGTGATGATGGGTCTGCGGCTTGCGGAGGGCATCGCTGCTGAACTCTGGAAACCGCTTGAAAAGGCTCTGCGCCTTGTTCCGCAGGAATATTACCGCCTGGAGAACGGCAGGCTGTCCCTCACGGGAGAGGGGTTTGCGGTGTACAACTACATTGTGTCGCTTCTGCTGGCGAATAAGGAGGAACTTTCGTGAGGAGAAAAGACCGTGAAGTCACCGATGAAGCCAGGATAGACGAGATAATCTCCCGGTGCAGCTGCTGCCGTGTCGGCTTCAATGACGGCGGAGAGGTGTATATAGTCCCGTTGAATTTCGGCTGGGTCAAGCGTGAGGGGAAGCGGTACTTCTACTTCCACAGCGCAAAGGAGGGCAGGAAGATAGACCTGCTGAGCGGCGGCTGCGAGGTCGGCTTTGAGATGGACTGCGGCTACGGGCTCCACCCCGGCGAAGCACCCTGCGACTGCTATGCGGAGTTCAGCAGCGTGATCGGTACGGGTCACGCTGAGATAGTCACCGACCCGGAGGAAAAGCTGCTGGGTCTGCGCTCCCTGATGAAGCAGGCGGCGGGCAGGGAGAACTGCGAATTCCGTCCGGAAATGCTGGCGGCGGTCTGCGTGTTCCGGGTAGAAGCGGAGAAATTATCCTGCAAAGTACATTTATAAGGAGAATTATATGGCATACACGATAGAAAAAGGGAAGAAGCTTGTCCGGGCGGACAGCGGCTGTTTCCAGTACGTAGGCAGAATAGACTTTGACGACCCGAAGCGCCCGGTCATGGTATGGCCCGGGACCTATGCTGATGTGAACTTCACCGGTACATATGCGGCGGTGGTCCTGAAGAACATCAGCTTCATGAAGAACAATCACTTTGCCGTTATAGTTGACGGTGTTATGAAGAAGATCATGATACCGGACGGCAGCGAGGACACTCTGTATGTCGCAGCCGAGGGACTGGAGGACAAGCCTCATACCCTGCGCTTCCTCAAGACCCTGGCTTCCCACAATTACATTGAGTTCGTGGGACTGGTGGTGGACGAGAACGCTGAGGTCACCAACCCACAGCACAGGTATGATATGAAGCTGGAGGTCTATGGCGACAGCGTTTCCGCAGGAGAAGTGACCGAGGCGATCTATTATGAAGGTCAGTGCGACCCGTGGGATCACTGCAACAAGCTGGATAATTCCCACTTCGCATATCCCATGGCTCTTGCGAGAAAGCTCAACGCAGAACTCCACGATAATGCACAGGGCGGTATAGCGCTGCTGGACGGCACGGGTTATTTCTGCTCCGACCAGCTCACCGGTATGGAGAGCTGCTGGGACAAGATACAGTTCACGCCCTATGCGCCGACCAAGCCCTGGGACTTCTCAAAGTGGATCCCGGATGCAGTTATCATCGCCCTGGGCCAGAACGACGCCAACCCCGAGCCTGAGCGTATCAAGACCCCGGAGTACCGCCGTTACTGGAAGGACAACTACATAAAGTTCCTGCGTGAGCTCATGGAGAAGTACCCGGACGCAAAATTCGTGCTTATACTCACGATACTCGGCCATGACCCCACCTGGGACGACGCCCTTGAAGAGATCGTCCGGGAAGTGGATTCTGAGCGTGTGACGCATTTCCTGTTCCGCCGTACCGGCAGTGGTACCAACGGTCACCCCCGTGCCACCGAGCAGGAGGAAATGGCAGGAGAGCTGTACAATTATTTCAGGAATACCCTGGGTTTCTGAGATCACGCTGAATAAGGCGTGACATTTTCTCCGGGTGTTTTGCCGAATTCCCGGAGAGGTATTTGTATAAATTTCACAAAAATCTAACGAAATCTGAATTTTGTTGCGCTGATAAGTTGCACTTTGTGGGAGTGTGTGCTATAATTATTGTGTGCTCGGATGACTTTAGTGGATAAAAGCCACAAAGCGTCAAAGCGATATATTCATAAAGTACATACAAAACAAAGGAGAACTATTATGAAGATGAAGAAGTTTTTAGCAGCTATCGCAGCTGCCGCAATGGCACTTACTGCGACTGCATGTTCAGGCTCCAACGGCAGCTCTGCTGCTGACAGCAATTCCAGCGCAGCAGACAGCTCCAAGGCTGCTACGGCAGAGGCTGGTTCCACCGCTGACGCAGGCGACAGCTCCGTTGTTGATATCCCTGCTGATAAGGTTTACAACATCGGTATCTGCCAGCTGGTTCAGCACGAGGCTCTCGACGCAGCTACCCAGGGCTTCAAGGACGTTCTGGTAGAGAAGCTGGGCGAGGATCATGTAAAGTTCGATGAGCAGAATGCGAACGGTGAGTCCACAAACTGCACCACCATCTGCACCGGATTTGCAGCAGCAAACGTTGACCTGATCCTGGCTAACGCTACCGGCGCACTCCAGGCAGCAAGCGCAGCTACAGCAACTATCCCGATCCTCGGCACTTCCGTAACTGACTACGCTACCGCTCTTTCCATGGACGACTGGAACGGCACTACCGGCACAAACATTTCCGGTACCTCCGACCTCGCCCCTATCGATGAGCAGGCTAAGATGCTCCAGGAAATGTTCCCTGGTGCAAAGACAGTAGGTATCCTCTACTGCTCCGCTGAGGCCAACTCCAAGTACCAGGCAACCAAGTTCATGGAGGCTCTGGACGGCTCCGGCATCACAGTTAAGGAATACAGCGCAGCTGACACCAACGAGATCAGCGCAGTAACATCTACAGCAGCTGCTGAGTGCGATGTTATCTATATCCCGACTGACAACACCATGGCTTCCTCCACTGAGACCGTAGCAGAAGCGGCAGCGCCTGCAGAGGAGACGGTTGTATCCACCACCATCATTTCCAGCCCCATCACCGGTCTTGCCACAGCTCTGGAACACGTGCCGGACGAAGGCTTCGCAGGGAAAATGATGGGCGACGGCGCAGCCGTAACTCCCGAGGATGCCACCATCTGCGCACCGGAAGACGGCGAGGTAG
>CAKSGA010000031.1 GCA_934454435.1 uncultured Oscillospiraceae bacterium
CCTTTTCATCAATGACGAGCTGTGCGAGGGTCAGTCCGTCTGCTACTTCCTTCTTTACGCCTGTTACTGTGATAGTCATAGTTGTTCTCCTTATCTGAGTGTATTTATTATCTCTTCAAGTTCTGCCTTTTTTACTGCGCCGGTCACACGCTTCTGTTCTGCGCCGTCCCTGAAGAATATAACGGTGGGTACGGACGTTACGTTATACTGTGCGGCGGTCTCGGCGTCATAGTTTATGTTCAGCTTCACGAGCTTTACGTCTGCGTTCTGCTCTTCGAGCTCAGCGAGCACCGGCGACATCCTCTTGCAGGGAATGCAGCTGTCGGAATAGAAATCCGCAAGTACCAGCCCTGCTGCGACCTCGCTGCTGAACGTTTCCTTTGTGGCTCTGACGGACATTCAGTCACCCACTTTCTCAACGATGAGGTCATAGGTGCCGTCCTCGTTGTTGATGAGCTTCAGAATCTTGTGACCCTCTTCCTTTATGCTGCGGGGAACATTCTGCACGGGCTCGCCGTCGTTCATCCTGATGGAGAGTATCTGTCCCTCGTCCAGCTCCTCAAGAGCTACCTTTGCCTTGACGAATGTTGTAGGGCACACCACGTCAGTGATGTCTACGGTGTCGTCGATATTGTAATCAGCCATTGCTGTATGCCTCCTTTATTACCTGCTCGAATTTCTCTCTGCCCACTCTGTCTATGGTGAACTTGAAACGTTCGCCGGGCCTTGCGTTCTGTTCAAAGAACACTATCGCAGCGTCGCAGACCTTCAGCAGCCTTTCCTTGCTTTCAATGAACGGGATTATAGCCTCGCCCTTGTTGATGGTGTTGCCGAAAAGTCCGCCGAACGAAACTATGTAGCCGTGCACGGTATCCCATGCCTCGGTGGGACATGCCTTGAAGCAGCGTCCGCAGAAATTGCACTTGTCGTTATCCACGCTGACCTTTCCGTCTTTGATGGTGATGGCGCCCCTGCGGCAGGCCTTTTCGCAGACCCCGCAGCCGATACATGCGTCCTCTTTCCAGCTGACCTGGATACCGCCCTTTATGCCGACGTCGTTCTCCTCAGATTTCAGGCAGTTGTTCTGGCAGCCGGTTATGCCGAACTTGAACTTATGCGGCAGCTCCCGGGCGAAGTACCTGTCGTCAAGCTCCTTGGCAAGGGCGTAGGTGTCTATGCAGCCGCTGGGGCAGATGGCTTCGCCCTGACAGGCTGTGATGGTGCGCACTCTCGGACCGCACACGCCGGGCTCAACATCGCCGAGCGCCAGTGCGGATTTCACCTCGTCGATATTGTCGAGCTTGATGAACGGTATCTCCACGCTCTGCCTGGACGTAAGGTGGACATAGCCCTCGCCGAACTTGTCAGATACCTCGGCGATGGTCGCAAGCTGCTTTGCAGTGAGATTTCCGCCGACTACCCTCAGCCGGAGTGAAAAGTTGTTCTTCTGTTTCTGGCGCATGAAGCCGCCCTTTTTGAGTGTTGAATAATCTACTGCCATGTCCCTCTCCTTATCCCAGGCTTTCTATCGCCTGTCTGAAATCGGCTATGAGATCTTCCTTGTCCTCAATGCCGACGCTTATTCTTATAGTATCCCCGAACACCCCTGCGTTGAGCTTCTGCTCTTCGCTGCCGTGGGCGTATATCGTGCTTGAAGGGTGTATGACCAGCGTGCGGACATCTCCGATGTTGGTTGCGTTGGTCGCCAGTTTCAGTGCGTTTATCAGCCGGAATGCCCGTTCCTTGCTGCCGGCTCTTATCGTGAGTATCGCTCCGCCCTTTCCTCCGAGCTGGCTCTCGCACAGGTCGTGGTAAGGATTGTTGGGTAGCGCCGGGTAGTTAGGTTCCACGCCGTCAGCGTCACGGAAGAACTCTGCGAGCGCCAGGGCGTTTTCACAGCATCGCTGCATTCGCAGCCCGAGGGTCTCCATTCCCACGGAGTTCATGAATGCGTTCACCGGAGCAAGACAGGCGCCGATGTTTCTCCAGATACCGCTGCGCAGCTTCGCAAGGTAACACAGCCCGCCGAGTTTGCGGTATTCTGCAAGACCCTTGTAGCGGCCGAAATCCCACTTGAACTTACCGCTGTCGATTATCACGCCGCTTATTGAGTTGCCGCCGCCGTTTATGTACTTTGACGTGGAGTGCACCACGATGTCGGCACCGAATTCAAACGGTCTGATGAGGTAGGGCGTTGCGGTGGTGCTGTCTATTATCAGCGGAATTCCATGTTCGTGACAGAGCGCAGACACCGCTCTGATGTCCACGATCTCCAGCCCGGGGTTGCCGATCAGCTCTGCAAAGACCGCCTTTGTGTGTTCGTTTATGTTCGCCGAGATCTCGTCAGCAGTAACGTGATTTACGAACCTTGTGGTTATGCCGAAGGCTTTCAGATCCCCGAACAGGTCTATGGTCCCGCCGAACAGCCCTGCGCCTGCGATGACCTCATCACCGGCTTCCAGAATATTCAGCAGTGACATCGTGACCGCTGCCATTCCCGATGAACAGGCGATCGCACCTATGCCCTTTTCAAGAGCGTTCATGCGGTTCTCAAACGAAGCCACCGTCGGGTTGCTTATTCTCGTGTAGGCGAACCCGGGCGCCCGGTTATTGAACACCGCTTCGAGCTTTTCTGCGCTTTCCTGGGAAAATGCGCTGACCTGATATATAGGGGTCAGGGTTGAGCCGGAGCCCTTTTCCGGACCAAACCCTCCGTGAAGCAGGCGTGTGTTGAATTCCATCTGAACACCTCCGTGTTTTTATGTTTATCATTATACACGACAATGCATATAAAGTCAATAGGTTTTATGGAATTCCGTTATCTGAATTTTTTATAGCTTGTTATAAATTTTTTATATCTTTTTACCAAAAAAGTCCCCCAGACATTATAACAAGGCGTCTTGCGAATTCTGTCCGGATCTTTGAGAAATACTACCCTATTGACAAAACTGACGAAATGAGTTAAAATATACCCATTCGATAGGTTTTGTTATAAAGGAGGATATCATGTACGATCTATTAATAATAGGAAGCGGACCGGCGGGATTGTCGGCGGCGATATATGGAAAGCGTGCGCTGCTCAGCCTGGCGGTCATTGAAAAGGACTACATGGGCACGGGTCAGATAGCGGTGACGGAGCAGGTGGACAACTACCCGGGGCTTCCCGGCATAAGCGGCTACGACCTCGGCGAGAAGTTCCGCACGCATGCGGAGCAGCTCGGCACGGAGTTCGTCGAGGGCGAGATCACCAAAATAGGGAAAAGCGGTACGAACTGGCGGGTGGACTTCTCTGACGGCAGGACGGAAACCGCCCGGGCGATCATTTACGCCGCCGGGGCTTCCCACAGGCACCTCGGCGTACCCGGGGACGACAAGCAGCGTATCTCCTACTGTGCCGTGTGCGACGGGTTCTTTTATAAGGACAAGACGGTCGCAGTGGTCGGCGGCGGAGATACTGCGCTGGGCGATGCACTGTATCTTTCAAAGCTCGCAAAAACGGTCTACCTTGTTCACCGCCGGGACGAATTCCGGGCGAACAGGAGCCTGCAAAAGCGTGTTTCCGAGGCCGGGAACATCGTCCCGGTGCTGGGCGCCGTGCCGAAAGAAGTCACCGGCGAGGGCTCCGCAGACGGACTGATATACGTACAGAACGGCGAGGAAAAGCGCCTTTCCGTTGACGGTATATTCGTGGCTGTCGGGAATGTTCCGAACACTGCACCGCTGGAGGGTCTGGCGGAGCTTGAAAACGGCTATGTGCGTGCAGGCGAGGACTGCGTGACCTCTGCGCCTGGTCTGTTTGCTGCGGGAGATGTCCGCACGACACCGCTGCGCCAGGTCATAACAGCGGCGGCTGACGGTGCAAACGCAGTGACCTCTGCTGAAAAGTATCTGAACGCCGAATAAAGGGAGGGTGTATTCCCTCCCATATAACGTCTGCGCAAGGCTGACGGCGGATACAGGATCCGCCCATGCACATTCATTACCCCAGCTTCTTGATGTTCTCAGCGATGATCAGCTTGTGGGTGAAGCCTATCAGCTTCTCACGGATATCGCCGTTCTTTATAAAGAGCAGCGTCGGGAGCTGGGATACGTCATACTGCTGCGCCAGGGACGGATTTGCGGTAATATCGCACTTTGCGATAAGCGCCTTGTCGCCGAGCTCCTCTGCGACTTCGTGAAGTCCGGCTTCGGTGCGTTTGCAGTGGGTGCAGGTGGGCGAGTAGAATTCAACCACCAGTGGCTTTTCGGTGGAAAAAACTTCGTTGTAATTCTGATTTGTGAGTTCGGTGAGCATTTCGTTATCCTCCTGATCAATAAAAACATATCTTACCTATCTCATTAATAGGTTTTACTGATTATACCACTTTTCGGCCATGTTGTCAATAGATTTTCCGGCAAAAAATCAACACTGTGATTATTGCCAAAATATCACGGGATATTCTGTTGATTTGTGTACCTTGCTACAAATCGCCGGAAAATCGGGAAAAGGGGTTGACAAAATACCGGTAAGAGGTTATAATTAATCAAACAACAAAAACATAGTAAGCCGATAGATATTCTATTACTTATAGACATTGAGGTAATCAACATGGGTGCGATTTTTACGATCCTGCTCCGCAGGAATTTCCGGTTCGGACGATGTCCGGTGTGATCTCATCACGTAAATAAGAATAAGGAGTGACAGAGATGTACATCGAGTTGAAGAATATAAATAAGAGCTTCGGCGATTTCAAGGCTTCGGACAACGTGAGCTTTGGACTTGAGAAAGGCAAGCTGGCAGGGCTTCTGGGTCCCAGCGGAAGCGGCAAGACAACGATACTCAGAATGCTCGCAGGTCTTGAAAAGCAGGACAGCGGCGATATCCTGATAAACGGCAGGAATGTGAACACGGTCCCCACCAGTGAGCGTGGTATAGGCTTTGTGTTCCAGAATTACGCACTGTTCCCGTTTATGACAGTAAACGCAAACATCGCTTACGGTCTGAGGGTCCAGAAGAAGGACAAGAAGTTCATCGAAAACAGGGTGAACGAGCTTCTGGAGCTGGTAGGGCTCCCTGATGTCGGAAAGCGCTATCCTGATCAGCTCAGCGGCGGTCAGCGTCAGAGGATAGCCCTCGCAAGGGCGCTTGCCCCGCAGCCTGAGCTCCTGCTGCTTGACGAACCCTTCGCAGCGATCGACGCCAAGGTCCGCAAGGAGCTGCGTACCTGGCTCCGTGAAACCATCGACAAGATCGGTATAACGAGCATCTTCGTCACCCACGACCAGGACGAGGCGATAGAAGTCGCAGACGAGATCGTAATTACAAACCGGGGCAGGGTGGAGCAGGTCGGCAGTCCCTCGGAAATATACCTTGAACCCAGGACCGCATTTGTGGCTCAGTTCATCGGACAGTCGGTAGTGATAGAGGACTATGGCAGGCTCAAGGGCTTCCCCGCTGGAGGAGCAAAAAGCGCCCTTGTCCGTCCAGAGTTCATCGAGATACACAAGTTTGAGGACAACGGCCACCACGACTTTGAAAGCTCCATGGAGGACGCAGTTGTACGCAGCGTTTCGTTCCGTGGCAACGCATTTGAGGTCGCAGCGGATATCGGCGGCATTCAGGTCATCGGCAAATACCCGCTCAACCTGCCGAGGCTCCATAAGGGCGACAACATAAAGGTGTTCATCAAGAAGCTGTATACCATCGACAACGACAGCACGCAGACGATAGTCAACAAGGCGCTGGACGTTTCCGATGTCTACTACATTTAAGGAGGGCTCACGATGGAAAAGAACAAAAAGCTCTCCGCAGTGCTCTGGAAGATACTTCGCAGCGGCGTGGTGTCCTGGGCGATAATAATACTGTTCTGGGGTCTGGGCTCCCTCGGCTATGACGAGTACTTCCTGCCGAGCCCCAAGGAAACTATAGACAGCCTGGTGCTTCTCGCACAGAATGGCACCCTGTGGGCGGACATCGCAGCCAGCCTCAGCCGTGTGGCAAAGGGCTGGGCGCTCGCCATCGCATTTGCAGTTCCGCTGGGACTGCTGGTGGGCAATTTCAAGCCGGTACGCTGGCTTGTGGAGCCGATACTCAGCTTCTTCCGGTTCGTTCCGGCTATCGCACTGACCACGCTGTTCCTGATGTGGTTTGGCGTTGGTGAGGAGTCCAAGGTGGCGCTGATCTTCTACGCAGCGTTCTTCCCGGTTTTCGTCAACACCATCGCAGGCGTTGCCACCACTGACCCGTCACTGGTCGAAGCTGCTTCCTGCATGGGCGCAAAGAAAGCACGCACATTCTTCACTGTTGTGGTCCCGTCGGCGGTCTCAAACGTCTACACCGGTATCAGGCTCGGGCTGAGCTCCGCATTCATCTGCGTTATCGCAGCAGAAATGCTGGTCGGCAGCGATGGTCTGGGCTACCTCATCAACAGCTCAAAGCTCTATTACAAGACCAGCTGGGCGTTTGCAGGCATCGTTACCCTTGCGGTCATAGGTTTCGTGGCTGACAGACTGCTTCAGCTCATTGGCAAGAAATATCTCAAACATTTCGGCGTTAAATAAAAGGAGAATTACCATGAAGATACATAATATATTCAAATCCGCTGCAGCGCTCGCCATTTCCGCTTCACTGCTGACTGCATGCGCAGGAAACAGCGGCTCACAGGCTTCTTCCGGCTCTGGTCTCAGGACCATCAGGGTAGCGAACATGACCGGCGAGCCCGATCAGTACGCAGGCTACATCGGCACGCAGCAGGGTATTTTCGAGAAGTACGGCATAAACATTCAGGCGACTGAGTTCGTCGCAGGCATCAACACGGTCGACTCCGTAGTGACCGGCACGGCTGATATCGGACTTCTTGCGGATTTCGCCGCAGCGAACCGTTTCGGCAACACCCTTGAAGCGACCAACCTTGTTATCGCTTCCGACCTTTCCTCCAGCGTGTCCACAGATGGCGGCATTTATGTTGCTCCCAAGTACGCTGACGACCCCTCTACTCTGGACGGCAGCGAGGGCTGGATAACGAACATCGGCACAGTCAGCGAATACTACAACTGGCAGGCACAGACCTATCTCGGGCTTGACCCCGACAAGCAGAACGCAGTGAATGCTGCGGACGCTTCCACGATCCTCGGCGTTATCCACAACAACAGCGCTTCGGCGATCGTTACCAGCGGCGCTATGGTAGAAAAGGTGGAGAACGAGGGCTGGGTAAAGATCGCAGACTCCAAGGACGTTGACATAAGGATCTCAGCTTACCTCATCACCACAAAGGATTTCGCAGAGAACAATACTGATCTTCTTGCAGATTACCTCAAGGCGCTGAACGAGAGCGCTCAGTACATAAACGAGCATCTGGACGAGTCCGCAAAGGATATATCGGCAAAGTTCGGTGTAGACGAGGATATATTCAAGTCCAACTGGCAGCGTTACACTATCCGGTTCGGCCTTTCTGAAAAGGCTGCGGCTCACCTTGACGAAGTAAACGCATGGGCGTTCGAGCACGGCAAGTTCCCCACAGAATACAACATCAGACAGTTCTATTTTACCGGAGCAGCAGAAAAGGCGTTCCCCGAGAACACCGATGTTGACCTTTCCGGCGTACAGCAGTAAGGAGGAGTTACAATGGGTTATCCGAGCATTTATCCTACGGGAGTTACGATTTTCAACAAAGACAAGGCATATGGCGGTTACACGATTTTCCCTTCTTCCAAGGGAGCGCTGCTCATTGACATGAACGGCAATGAAGTGAAGCTCTGGGCAGGTCTGGGAGGTTTCCCGAACAAGATACTTCCCGGCGGCTATGTAATGGGCACCACCAGAGCAAGGGGCGGCAAGTATGCTTATCAGGACCAGCTCGATCTGGTCCAGGTAGACTGGGACGGTCACATCGTGTGGAAGTTCGACCACACCGAGCTGGTCGCTGACCCCGGCAAGGAGCCTGTATACATGGCACGTCAGCACCACGACTTCCAGCGTGAGGGCAGCACCGTCGGCTACTATTACCCCGGCGGAGAGCCCAAGACCAACAGCGGCAATACGCTGATACTCACCCATGAAAATCTCTACAACCACAATATATCTGACAAGCGCCTTATAGACGACAAGATAATAGAGGTTGACTGGGAGGGAAATATCCTCTGGAGCTGGCGTGCTTCCGACCACTTTGACGAGCTCGGCTTTGACGAAGCTGCAAAGAATGTTCTGTTCAGGAACCCCGGGCTCCACGAGGAAGCCGGCGGCGACTGGATGCACATCAACAACTTCTCCACCCTGGGCGAGAACAAGTGGTATGACGCAGGCGACACACGCTTCCACCCGGATAACATCATCTTTGATGCACGTAACTCCAACATTCTCGGTATAATCGAGAAGTCCACGGGCAAGATCGTATGGCGTGTGGGACCTGACTTCAACGAGAGCGAAGCCACAAAGAAGCTCGGCTGGATAATCGGTCAGCATCACCTGCACATGATACCCAAGGGACTTCCCGGCGAGGGCGACCTGCTGGTATTCGACAACGGCGGCGAGGGCGGCTATGGAGTTCCCAACCCGGCTTCGCTTACCGGTGTGAATAATGCTCACCGTGACTACTCCAGGGTGCTGCAGTTCAACCCTGTGACGCTTGAGATAACCTGGCAGTACACTCCCCTTGAAGCAGGAAATTTCCTGTTCACGGACGCTTCCAGGTTCTACAGCTCCTATATAAGCTCCGCACAGCGTCTGCCGAACGGAAACACCCTCATCACCGAGGGCTCCGACGGCCATCTGCTGGAGGTAACTCCGGAGCATGAGATCGTGTGGGAGTATGTAAACCCGTACTTCAAGAGCTTCGGCGGAAACTTCAAGTGCAACATGATCTATCGTGCGTACCGTGTTCCATATGAGTGGATACCGCAGCTTGAGAAGCCCGTTGAAACCTCTATTGAGCCTCTTGACATCAGGACATTCCGTGTTCCTGGCGCAGCTACCGGCGAAGCAGTTGCTACTGCAGTTGACGGTATCGATCCGACCAGGGAGATCGCCCTTACCGGTTCCAACGGCGATGAAGAGGAAGAAGATCAGCGTATTGACTTCTGCGTAGCTTCCGTAAAGAAGAGCGAGATCGAAAATAGCTGAGATGCTTTTGCGAAAATAGCATTGAATAAAGCTGACCGCCCTGATGTGACAGGGCGGTCATATTTATGTTTCTGGTTCTGCAAAATATCTGCATTGTGAAGCCGTGTGACCTGACGGACAGGCGAGGTCTGGTAGAGTGCACATTCCCTCCTGCTGCCAGCGGCAGTTTTCCTTGCATGGTACGATATTCATGCTGCACCTCCGGATATCATGGAGATATTGTGCGCAGGTTTTTGGGGATTATTCCAGCAGGCGGTTCCTGAAAAAAGTTCCGGTGGGGCTGGAGAGATATTCCAGAGTTTCCCTGCGTCCAAGCTCCATGCGGAGAGCAGCGTTTTCGCCGTCAAAATCCAGCGTTCCCGCCTTGATGAACCTGCCCTCGCTCTTCCCGAGAAATATCCCGTCAGAGGGAAACAGTTCCACGAAATCAGCGTCCGGGAACATCGAGAGATCTGCTGCGATATTCCCGAGATAGCTGATTATGAAGCGCCTGCAGCCAATGTCGTAGAGCGGCTTTATCGGTGTGTTGTCAGAAAGGCCGCCGTCCCGGTAGACCACTCCTCCTATCTCCTTTGCGGGGAAAACTGCCGGTATCGCAGTGGAAGCAGTGAGGTACTCCGTTATCTCAGACGGAGAATAAGCGGATAGGTCAAAGTAATCGGCGGAGCCGGTCACGGTGTTGTGACAGCAGGCGAAGCAGGGGGTCCCACAGCCGGAAACGCATCTGTTCACACCGTTTTCGTCGATCAGGGAAATGAGCCCGTGGCGTGAAAAAAGACCCGCCCTTGCTGCACGGTCAGGGTCGGGTATAGTGAACTGCCGCTCCTCTGAACCGAGAAAATTCAGCACTCCTGAAATGACACGTCCGGCGGTTTCTGCCGGGTCTGCGATGTCCTCCTGGCGGAGCTTTGTCCATAGCCCCTCGGCCAGTTCAAGGTCGCCGCAGGCGAACAGCGCAGCGTTGAGCGCACCTACCGATGTGCCGGAAACACAGCTCACCAGCCGGTCTGTGCCAAGCTCCCGGAGAGCCTGCCACACGCCTATCTGATATGCTCCACGACCACCGCCGCCGCAGAATACAAGTCCAATGTCAGGGGTAGAGTTCATGCAGAGCCTCCAGTCCGGGAACATTCATTTCCGCCTGCGCTGTCTGGGCGCAGTCAGGTCAAAGCTGAGGTCCAGCAGCAGCTTCAGTTTGTCGTCCGGGACGCTTCCGTCCAGCGCTACGGAGATCCAGCTTTCCTTGTTCATGTGGTATGCAGGGAAAATACCCGGCTCATTGCGCAGCGAGCCTGACATGACCGGGTCGTTTTTAAGGTTCACGATGTCTGTCATTTCATCGGGAAGTCCCAGCTTTGCGCCGGGGATACGCATGATCAGCGCAAACCACTTCCTGTTGCTGACGTGCCGGAATACTGCGTACTCCGGGTCAGAGTCCCAGGGAAAATCAGGGTCGGTGCTGTAGGTTTCAGAGATGTATCGTGTAAGTTCGTTTCTGTTCATAATATATGCATTCAGTGCCTGCCACGGAGCCTTTCCGGCAGGAATACGAAAACCGCCGCCGCTGCGATGAAAAGTCCCAGCCAGAGGAGTCTCAGCGGATTTTCCACAAAATATTCTCCTACTGTGGAAAAGACCTCGGCGTCCCAGAACAGCGCAATTCCTGTTGCCACCGCACATACCGCCAGAACAAGCACCGCACCTGCGGCGGTGTCCTTGCTGCGGCGGATATGCTCGTCCTTTTCGGGGCTAACCTTGTCGCACAGCCTTTCTATCGAAGTGTTGAAAAGCTCCGCAGCCAGCACGGCGCCGAAAGTCAGCAGAAGAACTGCCCACTCGGCACGGGAAAGCTCGTAAAAAGTCACGGCAAACCAGGTGACGAAGCAGACGGCACAGACATGCACCCGGAAATTCCGCTCAGTGAAGCCGTGGAGAACACCTGCGGCAGCATATGCGAAGCCTTTCAGAAACTTTTTCATGCGTCACGGGTAATGCCCAGCTTGTCCAGGACTTTCTCCTGCTTGCCGAACATCTCCTTTTCCTCTTCCTCGCTGTTCACGTGGTCGTAGCCCAGCAGATGGAACAGTGAATGCGTTATCAGGAATGCGACCTCCCGGCGGTAGGAATGGCCGTATTCCTGAGCCTGCGCTGCCGCTTTTTCAAGGGAGATAACGATATCGCCGAGCATGATGGCGTCGTTGTCCGGGTCTATTTCGTAGCCGTCGTCGTCGCCGAGGGGGAATGACAGCACATCAGTCTCCCGGTCGATGTCCCGGTGCTCCCGGTTGAGTTCACGGATACCCTCGTTGTCCACCAGCGTGACGGAGACCTCAGCTGTGTCGTCTATGCCTTCTTCTTCAAGGGCGGCTGCGGTGCATATCTCGATAAGGTGCTCGATGTCCTCAGGCGGGTCGAGCTTGTTCTGTTCGTTGCTTAGAAAGGTGATGATCTTCATGAGTTCCTCCTGTTATAGTGATAAGTCTTTTTTTCCTGTTCCGGTTTGTTGGACTGGTTGTAATTATCGTATGCCTTGACTATATCCTGAACCAGTCTGTGACGTACAACGTCCTTTTCGGTGAAGCGGTTCTGGGCGATGTCGTCGATGTTCTTCAGGACTTTCAGCGCCTCTACCAGACCTGAGCGTGAGCTTTCCGGCAGGTCTATCTGTGTGATATCTCCGGTGATCACCATTTTGCTGTTGAAACCCAGTCGGGTCAGGAACATCTTCATCTGTTCCCGGGTGGTGTTCTGGGCTTCGTCAAGGATTATGAAGCTGTCATCGAGGGTGCGTCCACGCATGTATGCAAGCGGAGCGACCTCTATAACGCCCCGTTCCTGGAGCTTTGCGAAAGCCTCCTGCCCGAACATCTCGAACAGTGCGTCGTACAGCGGCCTGAGGTACGGGTCTACCTTGTTCTGGAGGTCGCCGGGGAGGAACCCGAGCTTCTCACCTGCTTCTACTGCGGGACGGGTGAGTATTATCCTCTGGACCTCATGCGCCTTGAATGCGCTGACTGCCAGTGCGACCGCAAGGTAAGTCTTGCCGGTACCGGCGGGGCCGACGCCGAAAGTGATGGTGTTCCTGCGTATCATCTCGCAGTATTTCTTCTGACCGAGGGTTTTCGGGCGGATAGGCTTCCCGGCGTAGCTTACGCACACGCAGTCAGAGGAGATGGTATCCGCTTCGCCCTCGGTGCCGTCGTTCACCATGGAGATGACGTATCTGACATTCTGCTCGTTTATCGGGTCGCCCTTGCGGAACATTCTGGACAGCGACTCCAGGCAGCGCTTTGCAGCGTCAACGGCCTTTTCATCGGAGCCGGTGATCTTCACGTCGCTGCCCCGGCTGAATATCGTCACCCCGAAGGCTTTCTGGATAGTGTTCACATTGCAGTCGAGGTCCCCGAAAAGGGCGTGGGTCTGCTCGATATTGTCCATAGTTAGTGATGCTTCTGACATAATATGCCTTTCTTGATTTACTGATTATTGTTTCATGTTCAGCAGGCGCATAATATTGCCCGAGAGGATATCCTCCTGCTCCTGCGGTGTGAGGGGGAGTTTCCGGAAGCGCTCCAGTTCCTCCACGGCGTCCCACATGGGGTAGTCGGTGCCGAAAAAAACGTTCTTCGTGCCGAGTCTGCGGATAAGCTCCGCAGCGTGTTCCGGGGTCATTGCGTAAAGGCTGCTTGAGAGATCGGCGTAGATGATACCGCCGGAAAACAGCTCTGCGGCTTCGTCCCATTTGGTCCAACCGGCGAGGTGAGCGCCGATTATGGTGAGCTTCGGGAAGCGCTTCATGACGTTATACAAGCGCTTCGGCGAGCTGAAATCGTACCGGTCGTCACCGCAGTGGAACAGTATCGGGAGCCTGCCCTCGGCGGCCTCGTAAATTGGGAATGCTTTCGGGTCGTCGATATTGAACTGCTGGAAATCTGAGTGGAGCTTTATTCCTTTCAGTCCCAGCGAGATGATGCGTTCAGTTTCCCCGGTGATGTCCGGGAAGTCCGGGTGCAGCGCCCCGAAACCTATCAGCTTGTCCGGGTGGAGCTCCACCTGCTGCGAGATGAAGATGTTGATGTTGTGGACCTGCTCCGGCACAGTCGCCACGGACTGTACCAGTGCCATGTCTATGCCTGCCCTTTCGTTGACGGCGAGCAGGGAGCCCACGGTCCCGTCAAAGCGGACTTTCAGGTTGTAGAAACTGCTTATCCCGCTGGCAGCCCTTTCGGCGATACGGTCGGGGAATATGTGTGCATGTGCGTCTATGATCATTTTGTTCCATTTCCTGACTGACGACGTCCCTTAGCAGGTGCCGTCAAAATTATATACCACATCAATTATATCACGCTTTCGTGATTTTGTCCATAGCACAGCGCAAGTTAATGCAGAAAATGACTTGAAATTTGTCGGCGTGTGTGATACAATATAATAGCATTAAAATGAGATACTATGCAAAAAGACAGGAGAACATTATGGAACCGCATGATTACAAGGTAACGAAGATCGAGGGTGAGTACGCCACTCTCACGGATATTGACACAGGTGATGAGCTTTTCATAGCCCTGTTCCTTCTTCCGGAGGGGACGGATATCGGCATGACGCTGCATTATGAGAACCTCTGCTATGAGATCGTTGAATAAGAGCACAGACAGGAATATATAAAATCGGAGAACAAAAGAATGAAAGAACTGACCTCTGGCAAGCCTGCGAAGCTGATAATCGGCTTTGCGCTGCCTGTTCTGCTGGGACTTGCCTTTCAGCAGGCATATACGCTGACAGACACGATAATAATAGGCAGACAGCTTGGCGAGAATTCGCTTGCGGCTGTAGGCTCAACATCGGCGGTGGTATCGCTGATGTTCAACATCATAAACGGACTTGTAACTGGCTTTGCGATACTCATTGCAAAGAATTTCGGCGCCGGCGACCATGCGGAAATGCGCCGCACGATAGCCCGCACGATAACTTTCTCAGGCGCAGCCGCAGCGCTGATAATCCTTGGCATAGCGCTCTTTATAGACCCTCTGCTGCATGCCCTGGACACGCCTGCGGGCATTTATGAAGAAGCGAGGACATACCTGTTCATAGTCGATATCGGACTTGTTGCCACCCTGATCTATAATCTTGAGTCCTCAATACTCAGGGCGGTGGGCGACAGCGTGATCCCGCTTGTGATCCTGGTGATATCCACGATACTGAATATCGGGCTCGACCTGCTCATGGTAGTGGGACTTCAGATGGGGGTCGCCGGAGCGGCGCTTGCAACGGTGATCGCTCAGCTTGTGTCGGCGATAGTCTGCCTTGTGTACCTGATAAAGAAGCGTCCGTTCCTTATCGTGAAGCCCGGGGACTTCAGGTTCACCGCCGCTTCCACTGCGGAGCTCCTCAGCGCAGGCTGCGGCATGGCGCTGATGTACTCCATCGTTGACATTGGCTCCATCGTGCTCCAGAACGGCATCAACGGCTTCGGCGAGGATATAATCGCAGCTCACACCGCCGCCCGCAAGCTGTTCGGATTTACCATCATGCCGTTCTCTGCGCTCAGTGCGACCCTAGTGACCTATACCAGCCAGAACCGTGGCGCAGGGAAGTACTCCAGGATATCAAAGGGAGTGCGTGCCGGCGTGCTTATCGGTATAATCTGCGCCGCTGTGGACGTCCTGCTGATATTCACATGCGGCAGGGCAATGGTTGGAATGATACTCCCGGACTGCGCCCCGGAGGTCACGGACACGGCGGTGCTTTATCTTGAGGTGAACGTGCCGTTCTACTTCTTCCTGACCGTCCTGCTGGAACTGCGCAGTACCCTCCAGGGCCTGGGACACAGTGTTATACCGATCGCAGCGAGCTGCATTGAGCTTATCTGGAAGATATGCACGGTCATCTTTATGATACCGTGGCTGGATTATATGGGCGTTATAGTGTCCGAGCCGATAATCTGGACTGTCTGCGCAGTCGTTATCGGGACGATAGCGGTTGTGACGATACGCCGTCTGCCGCATGAGGACGAAGCGCCGGAAATCGTGAAAGGAATAAACAATGGTCAGTGAATTGTCCGCAAAGCTCATTCAGAACATCTCCCTTGCGGTAAAGGGAAAGGAGCGGGAGCTGCGCCTTATCACAGCTTCCATGCTTGCCGGGGGGCACGTACTGCTGGAGGACGTCCCGGGGACCGGAAAGACGCTGCTTGCAAGGTCGCTTGCAAGGTCGGTCAGCGCTGACTTCCGCCGTATACAGTTCACGCCGGACCTGCTTCCGTCTGACATCACCGGCATCAATTATTTTAACATGAAGTCGCAGGAGTTCCAGCTCCGCAAAGGCCCTGTGTTCACGAATATCCTGCTTGCCGACGAGATAAACCGTGCGACCCCGAGAACGCAGTCCGCACTGCTGGAGTGCATGGAGGAGCGCCAGGCGACCATAGACGGCGAGACCTGCCGCATGGAGGAGCCGTTTTTTGTCATAGCGACCCAGAACCCGGTGGAGATACAGGGCACCTATCCGCTGCCGGAAGCCCAGCTCGACCGCTTCATGGTACGTCTTGCGCTGGGATATCCCGATCGCTCGGACGAGGTGGCGGTGATAGGCGGAAAGCTGACAAGGCAGCCCGACCCGGTCTGCACGGCGCAGGACATCATCAGCGCCCGGGAAGAGATTGACAGGATAGTCCCGGGGGAGGCGGTCTGCGGTTACATTGCGGACATCGCAGCGGCGACCCGGCGTCACGGCAGCGTGAAGCTCGGGCTTTCCACCAGAGGCGCTGCGGCGCTGGGCAGAATGTCCTGCGCTCTGGCGGCGGTTTCCGGGCGTGATTATGTAATGCCGCAGGACGTTATCGAAGCGGCTCCGTATGTTATAAAGCACCGCCTTATCTGCCGTGGCGGCGGTTCCGGCTCCGCCGAGGACGTGCTGCGGCAGGTCCTGGACAGCGTGCCTGTTCCGACGGAAGGCTGATATGGAGCTTGTTATCATGGCGGTGATACTTGCCGCCGTAGTGATAGGTCAGTATGCGCTGTATAACCGCCGGGGGCTTTCTCACCTGGACTACACGCTGACGCTCCGCCGCCGGGACGGCAGCGAAGTCACGGCGGGTTCCGGGGAGCTTCTTGAAGCCTACGAGGACGAGGAGCTCGAGCTTATCGAGGAGATAGACAACCGGAAGCTGCTGCCGATGCCCTGGGTGCGCACTGAGATAAGCTGCTCCCGCTGGCTGACATTTCACGGCAGCCTTGACCGTAACGTAAGGGACGACGAGCAGAAGGGGCTTATCTCCGGGATATTCACGCTGAGGGGGCGGCAGAAGTGCCGCCGCACCTGGCGCATTCATTGCGAGAAGCGTGGGCTTTTCACGATTGAGGACGTATCCGTGACGGTCAGCGACCTGTTCGGGCTGGTACGTGCGGCGAGGGTGATAAAGCTGGGGCAGGAGCTGAGAGTGCTCCCGACCCCCGCCGAGCTGGAGCCCGGGGAGATGTCCGGCGACGCATTCATCGGGGACATACCGGTGCGCAGGTTCGTCCTGCCGGACCCGTTCGTTATCAGCGGAGCCCGGGAATACACCGGACGGGAGCCGATGAACCGCATACACTGGTCCCAGAGCGCCCGTAACGGTTCGCTGATGGTCTACAGCAATGAATTCACGACTGAGCGCCGGGTGCTGATACTGCTGAACATTCAGCGGAGCTTCCACGGAGAGCGCCAGCAGATGAGCCTGCCGGTGCTGGAGGCCCAGATAAAGGGCGCAGCGTTCATGCTGGAGCATTGTAATGAAACTCACACCGAGTGCGCCCTTGCGGTGAACTCTCCGGGAGCGGTCAGACCCGAGCCCGGGGAGGGCTACGAGCACCGGATGGAGCGTCTGCGGGAGCTTGCGGAGCTTTCCGGCAACTGCGGCGAGCACATAGACGATTATATTTCATGCCTGAACCTGCTGGATTACACCGATGTGGTCTTTATAAGCAGCTTTCTGGACGAAAGGTGCGCAGAAGTCCTGCGGGGGCTCTCGGAGAGCGGCGTGTGCGTTTCCGTACTGAGCACCGAGATAGACGAAGCGGATTTCTGCGAGGTAAGGCACATTCAGAAAAAAATGCGCATCTAGGACTGGAGATAAAATGTACGAACGAATTCTGACTGCCCTGGCGATATTCGGGCAGTTCCTGGCGCTGTTCCCATTTGTGGTGACGGCGGAGGCGGCGGGCTTCGGCGGCTATACCTGGTGGCATTATTTCGTGATGTATGCCGGGGCAGCCGGTTTCTGGCTGAGCGGACGCCTGCTGTCCTGCTGGGCGAAGGGCGGGGGATTTTCCCGAAAGGTCAAGCCTTTTGTGATGTTCCTGTCAAGGGTCGGGGTGATAGTTCCCGGGGCGGTTTTCTGCGTTATCGGAGGACTGACCGGAGCGCATACCGGGCTTTATCTGTACTTTCTGCCGGGGTGCATGGCGGCGTATTATGCCGGGTATCTTGCGGTCGGTAAGGACTACAGCGATATATTCACCCGTGGGTGGTTTGCCGTTTATTTTGTGGCGGCGGTGATCTCGGCGATACTTGTCGGCTTCACGCATGACGATGGCGTTATATCCGCAGGAATGGCGCAGCTGTGCGTTTCCTTCGGTGTGATGATGATAACCGCAGCGATCCTCACCAACCAGACGAATATCGACATGCAGACCCGTCAGCGTTCAGGCAATCATGCCGTTCTGCCAGGGGGAGTCCGCAGTTATAATGCAAGGCTCATTGTTCTGACCGGAGCTGTTGTTGTCGGCGCCTGCCTGTTTGCAAAGCCTCTGGGCAGCGCTCTCGGGGACCTGCTGAAAATGCTGCTGGGCTTCCTGCTGTCGCTCATTCATGGCAGTGGGGAAGAGGGTCCGGAAGATGGCGACATGGCGGAGAATACAGCGGAGCAGTTCGATTATGACATCAACAGCAACGCCCTGGCACAGCTTTTTATATATGTTCTGGTGATAGTGTTCGTAGTGCTTGCGGTGAAGTACCGCCGGCAGATATGGGCGTTCATAAGGAGTATTTTTGCGCCGCTTTTCAGGGTGAATATCGAGGAACCAGGCTCTCCCTTTATTGACGAATTCAGTGCCAGCACCGACAGGCGGTCCGGCTCCCGCAGCCTGAGCCGCAGCGAGCGTGATCTCCTTAAAAGCTACCGCCGGGAAACAGACCCGGTGCTGAAGTACCGCCGGGGGTATGAGCTGTTCCTGTCGGTACTTGGCAGGAGCGCATTCCCGCAGCTGCCGACGGACACCACGACAGTCCATTGCGGAAAGGGGGAAAAGGCGTTCTGCGAACGCACAGACAGCGAGCGCCTTGAGGAAATGATACAGCAGTATGACCGTGTGAGATACGGCGGGGAAGTCCCTGACAGCCGCTCCCTGGAGCAGCTTGACCGTATCCTTTCAGAAATACGGTAAAAATAAAGAAAACACAGGAGATACACTATGACATTCAGAGAACTTCTTAAAGGGAACGGACATATACTGCTGGACGGTGCGATGGGCTCCGTTCTTCAGCAGCACGGGCTGAAGCTGGGAGGGCTCCCCGAGGAGCTGAACTTCACCGAGCCTGACCTTATCCGTTCGATACACAAAAGCTATATCGAAGCAGGCGCCCAGGGAATTTACGCAAACACATTCGGAGCGAACCGTCACAAGCTCCAGGGCAGCAGGTACACAGTTGAGGAGATAGTGAAGCAGGGAATTAAACTCGCCCGGGAGGCCGCCGGGGGCACGGACGTCCTGGTGGGACTTGATATCGGTTCTCTCGGAAGAATGCTCCGTCCCACCGGAGATATGCCGGTTGACGAAGCGTACGACATGTTCCGGGAGGTGATGCTGGCGGGAAAGGACGCAGACTTCATCGCCATTGAGACCATGACCGACCTGATAGAGATAAAGACGGCGCTTCTCGCCGCAAAGGAGAACACCGATCTTCCGGTGCTCTGCACGATGTCCTTTGAGCAGAACATGCGCACGTTCACCGGATGCAGTGCTGCGGCGATGGCAATCACGCTGAGCGGGCTGGGCGCTGACGTCATCGGCATGAACTGCTCCCTTGGCCCGAAGGACGCCCTGCCGATAGTTGACGAGATACTGAAATGGAGCAGCGTTCCGGTGCTTATCCGCCCGAATGCCGGACTTCCCGATCCCGCAACGAATCTTTACAACACCACGCCCGAGGAGTACGCAGAGATAATGGAGCACATCGCCGACAAGGGCGTAAAGGTACTTGGCGGCTGCTGCGGAACCACCCCGGACTATATCCGTGAGGTCGCAAAGCGCATCAGCGGCAAGACCTG
Organism: uncultured Oscillospiraceae bacterium; assembly: GCA_934454435.1. Lineage (GTDB taxonomy): Bacteria > Bacillota > Clostridia > Oscillospirales > Ruminococcaceae > CAG-115. The sequence goes on from CAKSGA010000031.1 coordinate 19,401, forward strand.
CGTAATGCCGAAGCCGGAGATACCTGCGGCGGTGTGCAGCGCTTCCAGCGTGGTGACAGTCGATACGGTCAGGATAATCGGCGAGCGTATCAACCCCACCGGCAAGAAGCTGTTCAAGGAAGCGCTGAAGAAGCATGACCTCGATTACATCATGCGCCAGGCCCTGGAGCAGACCGGCGCCGGCGCCGAGATACTTGATGTGAATGTTGGACTGCCGGATATCGACGAAAAGGAAATGATGATCTCAGCGGTGAATGCGATACAGTCAGTGACTGACGCTCCGCTCCAGATAGACACCACGGAGCTTCCGGTGCTGGAAGCTGCGCTGCGTATAGTTTCCGGCAAGCCGATAATAAACTCTGTGAACGGCGAGGAGGAGAAGCTGCGCACGGTCCTGCCGCTTGTGAAGAAGTACGGCGCCGCAGTAGTCGGGCTCACCCTTGATGAGAACGGTATTCCCAAGACCGCTGAGGAACGCTTTGCGATAGCAGAAAAGATACTGAACCGTGCCCTCGAATACGGCATACCCCGCCAGGACGTCTACATCGACTGCCTGACCCTGACTGCCTCTGCCGAGCAGGACGGCGTCAAGGAAACTCTGAAAGCGCTCCGCATGGTGACTGAGAAGCTGGGGCTGAAAACGGTGCTAGGCGTGTCGAACATCTCATTCGGACTGCCGAACCGTGAGCTGGTGAACACGACTTTCATTTCCCTTGCAATGCAGTGTGGACTTACCCTCCCGATAATGAACCCGAATATCGCCGGAATGACCGGAGCGGTGCGTGCGTTCCGCCTGCTGAGCGGCTACGACCGCCACGGCGTGGAGTTCATCGAGAACTACGGCGCCGAGGTAAAGAAGCCAGCCACGGCAGCGGTCGCAGCGGATATGGACATTTCCGACGCAGTGGCAGCGGGACTGAAAGCGGAGTCGGCGGCAGCGGCGGAAAAACTGCTCAGCTCCGGCACTGACCCCATGGAGCTCATAAACGGCAAGCTGATACCCGCTCTGGACGTTGTTGGCGCAAAGTTCGAGAAAGGCACGATATTCCTGCCGCAGCTGATACAGTCCGCAGGGGCGGCGCAGGCGGCGTTCGATGTCGTGAAAAAGGTCATCTCTGAGCGTGGCGGCAGCGGCGTTTCGGCGGGAAAGGTCGTGCTGTGCACGGTCAAGGGCGATATTCACGATATTGGCAAGAACATAGTAAAGACCCTGCTGGAGAACTACGGCTTTGATGTGATAGATCTCGGCAAGGACGTTGACTACCAGACCGTAGTGGACGCAGCGATAAAGTATGACGTCCGCCTTGTGGGACTTTCGGCTCTGATGACCACGACCCTCAAGAGCATGGAGAACACGATAAAGCTCCTGCGTGAGAACAACGTGAACTGCAAGGTTGTAGTCGGCGGAGCGGTGCTCACTCCCGAGTATGCCGAAAAGATAGGCGCAGACTATTACGCAAGGGACGCAAAGGAAACCGTTGACATTGCAAGACAGGTCTACAATGTGAATTAAAAGAAAAGACATCAGTCAGATGAAATGCCCCCTTTTGTTAGACAAAGAGGTATAATTAGAATATACCAAAATTGAAACTGATGAAAGGGGGCATTAATATGCCAAAAGATCAACCAAATAAAAGGTATACTCCGGAGTTCAAAATTATGGTAGTGGAAACAATGCACAAAGAGGGTTTAAGTTAAAGAGAAACGGATCGAAGATTTGAATTACCTGCAAACAGAAACAGAACAGCAAATTGGGAACGCATCTATCTTGAAGAAGGTAATGAAGGCTTCTATATAGAACGTATAGGACGTAAATCCACTGGCAGACCTTCCAAGCTGGAGAAAAAGGTGGAGGAAGACCTAATAGCAGAAGTTCAGCGTCTTCAAGCAGAAAATGCATACTTAAGGCAACACCGCACAAAGACCATTTATTGGATTTTGCACGTGTCTTGCTTGCATCTTTTTAGTTTGGCGCAAAAAAACACATGATAATTTAACGGATTTGTTCCGTGTTGCGCCAAACCTGCATCTTGCACAATTTATCCTAGCAAGGCGTGATCTCCCCCTGCGGGGGAGGTGTCACGCAGTGACAGAGGGGCTAGTTTGGCACAACATATCACCGCCTGCTATAAGTGCGATGTTACATTTTGTGCCAAACTAATGACAGACCAGCCTTGCGTCGCTAGTTGTTGACTTGAAAACGCTATCGCTTCCGTCAACAACTCCTCATTGTACAATCTGACGAAAAATCGAGTTTTGCCAATAAGCGAAGCGTAATATTGGCAAAACTGACTGCGCAATACACGCACAATCTTTGTGCGGTATTGCCTTAACATATAGTGCCTTCCTTTTCATAGTTTTGTATATATTGATAATGTCGGTTTACATATCGCAATTATCCTAAAAATATATATAATGAGACCGTCGAAAAATCCCCGTTGGGGCTTTTTCGACGAACCAATCCACTGGCATGACAAGTCATGTCTTACGCATTTTGCCATAGCAAAATGCACACTGCCTGCGTTAGGCATAAGGCGAAGCCGTTGCCAGTACAGTTGTGC
>CAKSGA010000032.1 GCA_934454435.1 uncultured Oscillospiraceae bacterium
CTCCCTGACGCAGCCGGACAGGCGGCTGAACATCTCGGCGCCGTCCATGGCTCCGACGATGGAGCCCGGCAGGCCGAAGAACTTTGCGTCCATGAAGCCAATGTGCTTCATAGCCGGGAATATCTCGCACTCCACCGGAGCTTCGGTGTTCAGCAGCGGGCGGGTCGCAACATTGCGGTTCTCCTCGCAGGAAATCTGCAGGAACGGCTTCTTCATGGAGCTTCCGGAGTACTCGCCGAATACTCCGCCGTCAATGTTCACGCCGCACTTTATCTCCTCGGAATTCCTGCACAGCCAGTAGGACGCCGCTCCGCCAAGGGATTGCCCGGCTGCGGCAACACGTGAAAGGTCGGCGTAATCGGCATAGGTGAATTTCAGGGTCCTGAGGGCGCACAGCATGTCCTGCCCCCACTCCGGGACCCTCGCCATGATGAAGCTGCAATGTTTCCTCTGGAACTCATCGAATGCCTTACACAGCTTCTGCGGCGTGCCCTTTGAACGGAGCAGTCTCCTCTGATCCCTCAGCGCACCGAATACGCTGTCGAACATGCGTTTGTTTATTGTGCGGTCGTAGAGGTCGCTGCCGTCTGAGTAGTCGTTCTCGCAGGCTTCGTATGCATGCCCCACGGAAACGACTATGTACCCCTCCGAAGCAAGGCAGCAGCACAGCAGCGTGTTGCCCTCCACATAGCCGTTATAGCCATGGCTGAACAGCACCACAGGGAACCTCCCCGCAGCGTGGGGAGCGTCAAGGTGATAGTCAGCGGTGAGCAGCTCCGGCGGCATCTTCCTGACGTGGTAGGTCTTTCTGACCGCCGCCAGCTTCTTCTCGGAAAACACCGGCGCACGCTCCGTTCCCGCTGCCTGCGGGTCGGCGGGGTAATACACCCTCACCGCTATCCGGCGGTTACCTGTACCGTTGCCGAGAAGCTCAAGGCGGCTCTCGTCCGTCACCGTGAAAAGCTCTGTTCCCACGGCGTATTTTCCTGTAATGTAATTGGGGAGCATAATCTGCATGGCTTCTCCTTTCACTCAAACACCCTGCTGTCCATGTTGAACACCAGCTTCCAGCCACCGGCATTCCTGCGCCATGTGGAGGTCACGTGGAACTTCCCCGCAAGGTCGCTGTTCCCGGGCTTTGAAGCGGTCGTTGTTATGACGTAATGCACCTGGGTGACTTCCGGCGTTTCGCACACGGTTTCAAAACCCTCTATCACGAACTCCGCACAGTCGAACTCCCGTATCAGTTCTGCATAGTCCGAGCCGGAGCAGCGGAACCCTCCGCACACCATCACTGCATCACCGCTCACCAGCTCCAGGAACGCTTCACTGTCCCTCGCCTGAGCCGCACGCCACATCTTCTCTTCAAGTTCCCTGATCACCATACTCTATCTCCAAACCTTAACCGTTCCAGCCCCGGAGCTCCCGGAGCGTTTCCACCGTTTCACGCACCGCCGCCGCTGCCTGCTTGACCTCCTCATCAGTCGTGAATTCCGACAGTGTGAGCCGCAGAGAGCCCTTCAGCAGCTCCGCAGGAACTCCCATAACAGAAAGCACGTGCGAAGGCTTCTCGTCGCCGCTGGAGCACGCAGAACCCGACGAAGCGCAAACGCCCCGCAGGTCCAGACCAAGTACCAGGCTCTCGCCCTCCACCCCGGCAAAGGACATATTCACGTTGCCGCACAGCCGTGGGTACATTCCGCCGTTGAGCCTGCTGTGCGGTATCTCCAGCAGAAGCGAGATGAGACGGTCACGCAGCCCCGCCATCTTCGCAGACTTCGCCGCTATGTCCCGGCAGGAGTGCTCCATCGCAGCGCCCATTGCGGCTATTGCGGCGGTGTTTTCCGTGCCGGAGCGCATTCCGCCCTCCTGACCGCCGCCGTAAATCAGCGGGTGGAGCTGCACGCCTTTACGGCAATACAGCAGCCCGGCACCACGAAGTCCCCCCAGCTTGTGGGAGGATACGGACATCATGTCACAGCCGATAGCGTTCACGTCCAGTGGCGTCATTCCCGCCGCCTGCACTGCGTCCGTGTGAAACAGAACGCCACGCTCCCTGCACAGTGCCGCTATCTCACGTATCGGCTGTATCGTGCCGACCTCGTTGTTCGCCGCCATGACCGAGACCACCGCCGTGTCCTGCGTTATCAGCTCCGCCGCCTGTTCGGGGGAGATATAGCCGTCCGGGCTGGGCGTGAGGTAATTTACCACGAACCCGAACCGCTCCAGAAAGCGGCAGCTCTCCAGCACCGCCGGGTGCTCAATCGCCGTGGTGACTATGCGGACCCTCCCCCGCTCCCGCCCGGTCAGTGCCGCAGAATGCAGTGCCATGTTATCAGCTTCAGTTCCGCCGGAAGTGAACACGATCTCCTCCGGGAGTGCACATATCGCCTTTGCGCACTTCTCACGGGTCTCTATGAGCGCCAGGGCAGCACGCCTGCCCTCGGAATGTATAGACGATGGGTTGCCGCAGCATTCGCCCAGAAACGGCTCTGCGGCTTTCAGGGCGCATTCCAGGACGGGTGCGCTCGCTGCGTTATCAAGATATATCACCGTGCCGCCCCCTTTATCCGGTCGATCGTCCACTCCCACTCCGGGAAGTCCCGCAGTATCCTCGCTATACACCGCCATATGAACTCCTCCCGGAGCACCGGCTCGTCCCGCATTTTCTGCTTTGCGCCCCAGAGGTGCGTGTATCTGTCCTGCGGAAAAAACAGGAACTCCTTTTCAAGCAGCGTCTTTACCGGAGTTCCGGTGTACTCTGCGCACATCGCCGCCATTCGCTGTTCGGCGAACACCATGTACTTCAGGCGGTCGCCGCACCTCGCCGCTGATTTCATGAACGCTATCGCCTGGGATGTGTAGAACTCCTTCAGCGACTCGTCAGGCATGTACAGGAACGCCGTGTTCAGCGGCAGCACCTCCCGGCTGAATTCAGGTATGCTGTGACCCGGCGCTGAGAAATACTCCAGCGGCGGGTATATGTTCGGGTCGAGCTCCTCACGGTGCGCCGCTATCATCTCCTCCCCGAACTCCGGCTTATGCCAGACTATCAGGTCAGTGTCCAGCATGACGCAGGGGGCAGGCATGTCACGCAGCGCAAACAGCTTCCCCGCCGCCCAGAACATTTCAGGGTCTATCCCCTCAAGGTCGTCCGGGACCGTATCACGAACCCCGTCCCACACCTCAGAAAGCCCTGCACGGCTTATATACTCCGCCGCCGGCTTGTCGCAGTACATGTATATCCTGCCATCCCTCCGCCATTCCAACGCAGATATCACGGCGCAGAAAAGGTCAAAATCCTCTAAAGCAAAAGCCCCGTTATTTTTTGCGAAATACGGAGCCGTAGAAATTATATGAAATGCGTCCAATATAATACCTCATACCAGATGAATACCGTAGCCGAAGCAGTTCAGTGGGCATTTGCGCAGGTGCTCGTACATTATCCTGTCATATTCATCAGAAGAAATAAAGAAGCCGTTCTGAAAGCTCCCGCCGGGGAAATACCCGCAGTATGAGCTGCCCCCGCTGTACGAGCCAAATGAGCCATAACCGAACGACCCGAAAAGTCCCGCAAAAGAGCCCACGCTGAACGACCCACCACCAAATGAACCGCCACTGAACGAACCGCCCGAACCATATCTGAAAGAGCCGCCGAAGCGCCACTCCCATTCCCACTCCCACAGACGGAAATTGCCGCTGCCGATGGAATGTGAACCGAACGAACCTCCGGCAAACGAGCCATTCAGAACAAAAGAGCCGCCCGAGAAAAACGAGCCACCCGAGCTGAAACAGCCGTCCGCTGGACCCCGAACAGCCACCGGACCTCCGCAGAATACATCCTGCTTCTCCGGCGCAGACTGCCCGAAAATTCGTGCGAGCCTTCCGTCGAGCTCCGGATCAGCCGGGTCGAGAAGATCGACCTGAGTCGCCTGCTCCTCACCGCCGTGCTCCCTGAGCCATACCGAAAGACTGCCGCCAAGGAAATAGCCCCGGAGTGCTGCCATATCGAAATGTTCTGCGATCTCTGAAGCGTTGTTGACCCTGCACCGCCCGAACCATAAGGAACAATCCAACGGAGCCACCCCCTCTGCTATTTTAAGACATGCGTCATGCATTTCATCTGCGGACATAAGACCTGTGTTTATTATAACACAATTCCCGGAGCAATGCAACATTTTTTTGCATTCTGCGGTGAAATTCTGCCCTGGTCAATCATGGAAGCTGCGCTTTTTGTTCACCATCATCAGCCGTATCATCACCGACACTGCCAGTTTTCTCACCGTGGCTATCAGCAGCTTTTCCTCCTGCGTGAAGCCATCCCAGCCGAGGTCGGCGCCCTCAGGCAGCCTGATGTACCTTGCCGGGAGCTCCTCCGCCGCCAGCTTCGCCAGTCCCTCCCGGCAGACCTCGCAGTCGCAGGCGTTGAACCGTGCCAGCACCTCCGGTGCCGCCGCTTCTATCACCATTGACGTCATTTCCCGTGTCACCATCGGAGCGCTGCGGCTCTCTTCAAGCTGCTTCTCTGCTGCCGCCTCCCGCCGTATGACCTTCGACAGCGGCTCGATACCTCTGAGCTGCCTCGGAATACGGCTTTTTCCGGCAGCTATCACCTGGTTTTCGAGCTCCTCGGTGTCCTGAACCAGCTTCATCACGCTTGGGGTCTTTACGCTCTGGTACTGCTCCTCAGCGTCCCGGCGGTCTTTTTTGACCGCCGCTTTCTTCTGAACATCAGGATCTCGGGTGCCTGCCTGCTTCGCAGTGCTTTTGCCGGATTTTTTACGTGCACCCGTTTTCTCCGCCGCTGTCTTATGCTCAGGCTGAACAGACCTGTCCCTGGCGGCTGTTCCACTTTCTTTCCCGACCAGGACTGCACCCTCGCAGTCGCTGCTGTAACGGTCGGTTATCATGTTCTTGCCGGTGCTCATTTCTTCTTACCGCCCCTGGGTGCGCTGACCCCTGTCAGCTCCTTGACGAACTCCATATACTCTGCCGCCGCCTTGGACTTCGGCGAGTAAGTTATCACGCTCTCGCCGTGCGCCGGAGCCTCCGCAATGCACACGCTGGTGCTTATGCGGCTCTTGTAGATCCTGGTGTTGAGCTGCTCGGCTATCACGTTTGCAAGGTCCTCAACGTCCCGGGTGAGGGTCAGGCGGGGGTTGTACTTGTTCAGCAGAATGCCGCCAACGGTCAGCGACTTGTTGTAATACCTCTGCACCGCAAATATCGTCTGCTTTAGCTGAGCTATGCCCTGCAGGCTCAGTATCTCGCACAGCATGGGGATAACCAGCTTGTCCGCTGCGGTGTATGCGTTTATGGTCAGCACCGACAGGGCCGGCGGCGTGTCAAGTATTATGTAGTCGTACTCGTCCCGGACAGCTTCAAGCTGCTCCCGCAGAATGTACTCCCGTCCCACCCCGGTCAGCTCCAGCTCCACGCCGGAAAGCAGTATATTTGAGGAGATAACATCGCATATCTCGCCGTGCTGTACTGCGTCGGCAATATCGCAGTTCCCCTTGAACACATCATATATCGTGTATACGTCCTCTGCCTCCGCACCGAGGGAGAAGCTCAGGTTCCCCTGCGGGTCAAGGTCTATCGCAAGGACCTTCTTCCCGCAGCCGGCGAGCCCCCCGCATATGGAACAGCAGGTCGTGGTCTTGCCGACGCCGCCTTTCTGATTTGTTAGTGCGATTATTTCAGCCAATTGATATACCCCCGTTGACGATTTCAGACATCACAAGGGCGCACATTAAATGTCCGCCCTCGGTCTGTATTTTTTGTTGATCAGAAGCCCTCAGGATCAATGTACTCGTCAGTTGCACTGTCCTCGGGTATGTAGATGTGGTAGTTCGTCTTGCCGTTCTTCTTAACGAAGTACATCGCCGTATCCGCAAAGGAGAGCAGCTCGTTTACGTCCTCGGTATGCTCCGGGCAGAACGCAACACCGATACTTGCCTTGACATCGATATGCATTGAACCGTCCGGCGTATCATAGCCCTGATACAGCTCGTTGATGATATCCATGGAGATATTCTCGATGTTCTCGATATCGTCCTGATTTGTAAAGCAGAGCACGAACTCATCTCCGCCGAAGCGTCCTGCAAAGCCGCCACGGTCATCGACCTTCTTACGTATCGTGTCAGCAACGAACCTGATGACATCGTCACCGATTGTGTGACCGTAACGGTCGTTGATGAACTTGAAGTCGTCAACATCGATGAACGAAACTGCAACACGCTTCGTGCCACGGCGCTCGATCTCAGAGGTGAGGTTCCTGATGAATGTATTTCTGTTGTACAGCTGTGACAGGAAGTCGTAGCTTGCACGCTCGGAAAGCTGGAGCTCCAGCTTCTTTTCGTTATCGATATCGGTCATGACGCCGATAACTCTCAGCGGTTCGCTAAGACGATCGGTTATGCATACCGCACGAAGGGATACCCAGATGAGCGCTCCGCTCTTGGTCTTGAGCTGGTACTCGCTGCTGTAGCCGTTCTTGTTCTTGAGGAGCTGGTTGATGTCACGCTTGTACTTCTCTGCGTCCTCGGAGTTCATCAGGAAGTCAATGAACTTTCCGTTGGAGAGCGTTGAAGCCTCCGTATCAATATCGAACTTTGCCAGCATGTTGGGGGAGCAGTACATTCTTTCCTTGTGGAAGTCCCACTCAAACAGCATGTTGTCAGACAGCTCTGCAATGGTCCTGTGGCGTTCCTCGCTGAGGAATACCTCGTCGAGCAGGTCGTTGAAAGAGGTCTGTATTTCGCCGAGCTCGCTCTTTCTGTTGGTGACAGTGAAACGGATATCTGTAGCGCCCTCGGCATCGGAGATCTCGTTCATGGTCTTGAGCATTCCGTTCATGGTGCCAAGGAACTTGCCGATAACGACCAGTCCAATGGCGGAGAATACAACGGCGCACGCTGCGACTACCAACCAGCCCAGCAGGTTGGTGGTCATTGAGAATGAACTGAAGCTGCCTGCGTCAGCGGCCGCCACCCATCTCCAGTCGGTGATGGTCTTGTCGACAAGACCGACACAGTAAGCGCTTCCGCCCGCAGTGCCGAAAACAGACTTGATGTCTGAAGAATTCTTGAGAGTATCATACTCCTTGGTGGTGCCAAAGGTATTCTGAACACCGTCATTCCAGAGTCCGGTGGACTTAAAATCCCTGCTGATGAAGCCGGAAGCGGAGTTAAGCGCAGTGCCCTGGGAATCCACAAGCATGAACCTGCCGTTGGCAAGGTCCCCGAACTGACCTGCAAGGGAATTCTGAATTCCGCTGTTCTCAGCGACTGAAACTATCTCGACAAATGCGCCGATATCGTTCTTGCTGTCGTTCTGTATCTTGGATGAAAAGTAAACAGCGTCAAGCGGCTGCTCGGAATAACCGGTCCAGGAGAGGACGGGAGAAGCCGGCAGAAGTGCACTGATGCCATCGTCAGGTCTGTTCTCAAAGATACCGCCGCTGTTGCCGCTCACGGAGGCTACAACAGTGCCGTCACCGCCAAGAATGAGCACATCGATGATATCGCTGTCAGCCGACTTGATCGCAGTGAGCAGTCCGTCAGCGTCGCCGTTGCCCTGGGCTGCGTCAATTACCACCTCAACTTTAGAAGCCACGTTGACGCTGCTGATATAATGTGAGAACACCTCGCTGATGCCCGCAGACTTCGCCTCGGAAACCTGCTGGAGCGTGTTGCGCTTTGCAGAGCCCTCATAGCTCATAACAGAAAACGTGCCGACTGTACCGATAATGACCGCCGGAACGATCGAGAAAATCAGCATAATTACCGTCAGAACTATTTTTAGTCTGAAATTGCCCATACCACTAATCCCCCTGAAATAATATGTATTTTATTTACCCGCAGCGACAGGCGCCGGAGAAAGAGGTCAATCCTCGCCGTTCTGTCTTGCACGCTGGAGTAGCTGCTGGCGGTTGATATACATGCCGATAGCGTCCTCCTGGGCGGCTGTAAGGTTCTCAAAGGAACAGCCGTAGCCAGTCACATTGCCGGACTGGTCGGTCTGTACCCTCAGCACCTGTGTCATTGTGTTGAGCCGATATCCATCGTTCAGCTCTATATCGACGCACACACTGTCGTCCTTCATGAAATCGAACCCGCTGGACATAAAGATACCGCCGACATTTATGTCGTGTATCTCAATATCCGCCGGCTCTTCGAACCGCAGCGTGTCGTCCCCACGGATCAGGAACAGCGCCCTGCCCGTAAGATCGACCTTGATCTTGAAATAACGCCTGCGCTCCTCCAGCACCTGGGTAGAACGGTTCTTTTGCAGGGAAACGTTCATCTGGCGGCTGTGGGCCATGGCGATCTCGCCGACATACCTTATGCGATCCCCCGCCTTTGAGTAGGCTATCACCGTGACCTTTTCGCCACGGTCCATCTCCGGAAGATCCTTGCCCTTTATAATAAGTATGCTCTCTTCGTTGGTGTCAAGGTTTTTCGGGAATATGAACCCCTTGTCAGCGGATACCAGCAGTGAACCGTTCTGCCCGAGCACCTCGACCTTGACTATCTTATATCCGAAAAGCAATAGCATCAATCCTCTTGTCAATTAATATACCACCGCACCATGCGCAGGACGCACCGCCGAAAGCGCAGCATGTCCCTAAAAGCGGGCGTTCACCACGCCGGCTTCGTTACTCCCAGTGAGCGATAAGACTTCTGACCGCACACAGCAAAGGAGTCGTATGCTTATCGAAATGATCACGCATTCAAAAGAACAGCATTTGTCAGAATACTCTTGTTTACATTATACAATAAATCCTCATAATAAATCAAGGCATAATAGTGATTTTCTAAAAATCAGACAAAAAATATTTTGTTTTTTTGGGTAACATAACAACAATCGTCCGTGTAACCTGAAAAGGTTTACACGGCACACGGCTCATGCCTTTTTGATCTTTATCCTGAACCGCTTTCCGCAGGCACGTATAAGGCGGTCCCTTACCTTCATGGGAGTACCGCAGATGAACAGCGTCTTGTCGCAGATTATAGCGTCAAGTTTTCTGCCGTTCACGGGCTCCGGGAAAAGATAGAAACTGTGGCTGCACTCATAGGCAAGGGAGATGTTCTTGTAGGGTATCTCCAGCACCTCCGCCGTTTTATCGTGGAGGGCGGCGGAATGAGCTGCGGAACTCTCCTCGTCCTCTTCACTTTCGGCGTCCCGCAGGGAGCTTATGGTCAGCACCAGCTTGTCCTCATTGGTGAAGTCAGCGCTGATGAGCTTCCCGAAACTTTCCTCCAGCTTGTCTGCACGTTTGTTGAAGTACTGTATGCGCATATTGTGCGGGGCAGTCGCCAGCACAATGAATATCACTGCAAAAATCGCAAGCAGGAGCCACTCGCTGCACCATGCCGCCGCCAGCGCCAGCAGGAAAAACACCGCCGCTCCGTAATAGCACGCTGTCTGCAGCGGCCTGACCTTCATGAGATACATGAAATCAGAAAAAGAGCGTATCCTCGCCATCGTGCAGCGGGTCTCGCACACCAGGCGGCCATCGTCCTCGGGGTGGTTTTCGGCGTTCATCTCCTCGAACATTTTTGCAAGCTTCGTTTCGGTGGACTGCAATATCTCCTGCTGTCTTTTGCTTCTGAACATATTTTCGTTTCCTTTCCCGGAATCAACACCGTATACCGTACATTATAGTATATCACATTATGGCGCAAAATGCAACGGAATTCACACAATATGCACAAAAAACTTCTCGTTTCGGGGGAGAGTGCGGTTATTTTGACGACACAAATATTACAATTCGGATACATTTTTACAAAAACCCCCGGCGGACGGGTCAAAACGGTTGACAATCCGGCGGATTTGGAGTATATTATTATAGTGGTGGTCTGTATCACGCAGACCTTATTCTTATTCTTATCACTTACAGGAGAACGCTAATGTTAAAAGAAACTTCCCTCTGCATGGGCTGCATGAACGACAAGACCTATGACGGTCCCTGCAGACTGTGCGGGTACAGCGACGACTCGCCCTGCATCCCTACATATATGGCACCCAGGACTTTCCTCGCAGACAGATACATCGTAGGAAAGGTCATCAGCTATAACGGCGAGGGAGCTGTATATATCGGCTACGACACCGCCGCCGGCATAAAAGTCACAATAAAGGAATTCATGCCCGATACACTCTGCATGCGCAGGAAGGGCGAAACGGAAATAAGCGTGGAGCCCTCCTCTGCGGCGCTCTACAAGACATACCTGTCGGAATTCATCGACCTCAACAGAACGCTTATGAAGCTGCGGGGAATGTCCCACGTACAGACCGTGCTGGACGTTTTCTGCGAGAACAACACAGCCTACGCCGTGTTCGAGTTCATCAACGGTATCTCCCTCAAGACCTACCTTGCGAACTCCACCGGGGAGATAGCCTGGGAGCAGGCCAAAGAGCTGTTCTCACCGTTCTTCACCACCCTCAGCCTGATACACTCCGCAGGAATCCTTCACCGGGGCATTTCCCCCTCCACCATCTTCGTGACCGACAAGATGGAGCTCAAGCTGACCGGCTTCTCCATCTCCGCAGCACGCACCACCGGCACCGAGATAGCCTGCGAGGTCTTTGCGGGCTTCGCTGCGCCGGAGCAGTACACCAATGAGATAAACGGTACCTGGACCGATGTCTACGGCATCGCAGCAGTTCTGTACCGCTGTCTTACCGGCTGTACTCCCACCGAGGCTATCGCCCGCTCCGGCGACATGCTGGAGCCCATGATGATAAACCGCAACGTTCCCCAGAACATCTCCTCAGTTATCATGGACGGCATGCAGCTCTCGCCGGAGGACCGTATACGCACCGTCACAGAGTTCGTGGACAGGCTGTTCAGCCAGCCTAAGCCCGTGGAGGCTCCCGCCGAAGAGAAGCCGCATCTCACCAAAAAGGAAAAGAAGCAGCGCAAGGAACGTGCCAAGACCATAGCCGTGCTCATTATCGCAGGCGTCGTTGTGGTCGCATTCGTGGTGGTATTCATACTGACCCTCAACGGATTTTTCACCGGAGGAAACAGCTCTTCCCCCGAGACCTCGGAAGCTGCTGTCACCACGGAGGAGACCTCCTCAGCCCCTGAAACCGAGCCCACCATCTCCCAGACCCAGTCGGAGCCTGACCCGGTAGTCACCGGCGACACCCTCCAGCTCCCGAATTTCGACGGCAGAAGCTACGATTTCGAGGTAGAGCGCTACAAGAACAAACTCACCTTCGTGCCCACATATGTTTACACGGATGAATACGAAAGTGGTCAGATGTTCGACCAGAGCATTCCCGCCGGAACTGACGTCACCACCGGCACCACGGTGGAGATAACCGTCAGCAAGGGCCCCAGCAAGGTCCCGCTGCCGGACTACGCCGGAATGTCCAGCGAGAAATACACCGCCGAACTCAGCAAGCTCAACATCAAGTACTCCGTTGAAACCGAGCGCTCCAACGCCGCAGACACCGGAAACGTGGCAAGGTGCAGCGTTGAGGTCGGCGACCTTGTGGACGTTGAGAACAACCAGGAGATAATCGTGTACATCGCCGAGAACTACGAGCCCACCGCAGAGCCCACCATCGAGGACACCTACGAGATGGACTACGGCTCCTACGAGGGCATTCCGCTGACGGAAGAGATAATCACAGGGGAAGGATTTACCGAATAATGGGAACAGAGCTTGATCTGAGTGAAATAAGAAAGAACATCGACAAGATAGACGACCAGCTGCTGGAGCTTTTCCGGCAGCGTATGGACCTCACCTGCCAGGTGGCGCAGTACAAGGCGGCGCACAACATGGTGGTGTTCCAGAGCGAACGTGAGAAAGCCATAATACGTTCGGTAAGGGACCGCTCGCCGGAGGAACTGAAGAGCTCTGCCGAGTTCCTGTTCACCAACATCATGGACATCTCAAAGTGCCGCCAGAACAACGCCATAACCCCCGCTGTGGAGATCCCACACAGGTCTGAGATAAAGCCCGGGGCGACCGTCGCAGTACAGGGCATCGCCGGGGCTTACGGACATGCGGCGGCTACCCGGCTGTTCCCCTCCGGCAGAATGGACTTCCACGGCAGCTTCGCAGAGGTTTTCGAGGCGGTGGAAAAGGGCGAAGCCGACTACGGCGTGGTCCCTGTGGAAAACAGCACCGCCGGCGAAGTCACCGCCAACATGGAACTCCTGGAAAAGCACAGCGTATACATCAGCCGCACCGTGACCGTCCCCTGCACGCATGTGCTCGCAGCTAAGCACGGGGTGAAGTCCGGGGATATAAAGATAATTTTCGGGCATGAGCAGGCTATACGCCAGTGCGGGGAGTACATCTCCAGCCACCCGGGGCTCACCGTTATCCCCTACGCCAACAACGCCATGGCAGCCCAGATGGTAGCAGAGAACCGCAGCAGCGAACTCGGCTGTATCTGCTCCAGGGAATGCGCAGAAATGCATGGCCTTGACATAGTCGAGCCCGCCATCGCCGCCGACCCCAACAACGCCACACGCTTCATCTGCTTCTCAAAGGAAATGGAAGTCTACGACGGCGCAGATACTATCGCTGTGTCGCTTTCGCTGCCGCATATCTCCGGTTCGCTCTACCGCATGCTGACAAAGTTCGCCGTGAACGAGCTGGACCTCACCAAGATACAGAGCAAGCCGCTCCCGCTGGAATACCGCACCGCCGACAACGAATTCATGTTCTACCTTGAATTCTCCGGCAGCATTGACCAGCCAGTGGTGCTCCGCCTGCTGAACAATTTTGAGAGCGAGTACAGCTACTTCCGCCTGCACGGAAACTTCCTGGAAGTACACTGAGGAGGACGTATGTTTTCTGCGATCATTCTCGCCGGCGGGAGCGCCTCCCGCATGAACGGCATAAACAAGCAGCTCGCACTGCTGGAGGGCGTACCAGTGGTGATACGCAGTGCCCTCGCCTTTGAGCGCTCCGCCATGGTGCGGGAGATAGTTCTTGTGGTCCCCGCCGGGGAGGAGCAGGACTACAACGCTCTCGCCAAAGAATATTTCGTCACCAAGCTGAAAACGGTGGTTGCCGGCGGCGCTGCCAGGGCTCTTTCAGTCAGGAACGCCCTCGGGGAATGCTCCTGCGAATATATTGCGATACATGACGGCGCACGGCCGCTCATCTCCACCGTGGACGTCAACAGGGTGCTCAGTGACGCCGTGCAGTACGGCGCAGCCATCGCCGCAGCCCCGGTCACGGACACGATAAAGTGCTGCTCCGGCGGGTACGTGGAGTCCACCCCGGACAGGAGCACGCTGTTTGCCGCCCAGACTCCCCAGGCGTTCCGGCGGGAGCTGTACGTTTCCTGCGTTGAACAGCTCGGCAGCCGTGCTGACGACCTCACCGACGACAGCGCACTTCTGGAGGCGTGCGGGGAGAAAGTCCGCATAACCCCCGTCACCGAATGCAACATGAAGATCACACGCCCGCAGGACCTGGAGATAGCTGCGGCAGTTTTACGGAGGTAATCATGTTCAATATCCTGGTAGTGGACGACCAGGCGCATATCCGGCGCCTGTACGAATACACTCTGGAGAAAAACGGCTATCAGCCATTCACCGCCGGCGACGGCGCCGAAGCGCTGAAACTGATGGAGAACACACATATAGACCTCGTCATTCTCGACCTGATGATGCCCACGATGGACGGCTACACGTTCCTGCGGACCATGCGGGACGGCGGCAGCAGCATTCCCGTGCTGATAATCACCGCCCGGGACAGCGCCGAGGACGTCCGCAAGGCGTTCACACTGGGCACCGATGACTTCATGGTTAAACCGGTGGACGAGGTGGAGATGATACTGCGTGTGCGTGCGCTGCTCCGGCGTGCCAAGATCTCCGAGGAGCAGCGCATAACGGTCGGCAGCACCACGCTGGTGTACGACTCCTTCACGATGATACAGAACGGCGTTTCAGTGCAGATGCCGAAGAAGGAGTTCCAGATACTGTTCAAGCTGCTGTCATTCCCCGGCAAGACTTTCACCCGGGCAAGCCTGATGGAAGAGTTCTGGGATATGGACAGCGAAAGCGAGGCACGCACCGTGGACGTCCACATAAACCGCCTGCGTGACCGCCTGAAGGACAACAGGGATATCCAGATCGTCACCGTAAGGGGGCTCGGCTACAAGGCGGTAAAGACCGCACAGCAGCCCCGGGAGCCGTCATGAAGAAGCCGAAGTTCATAAGCCTGTCGCTGGTGAGCAGGCTCGGTATAAAGTGCAGCCTGCTGATACTGGCGATAACGGTCGCTGCGGACGTGCTCAGCTTCACCGCCCGCATCGTCATCGACATGGTATTCTCTAACGGAAGCAGCGACACGGAGAACATCATTGCCTCCGTGGTCAGCAGTATCGTTATCGGTACGCTGCTGTCGTTCGTGGCGGTGAACCTGTTCTTCAAGCCACTGGTGGAGCTCATCAAGGCGGCACAGCGCATTTCCGAGGGTGACTACTCGGTGCAGGTGGACATGGGCTGGGCAGAAAAGCACACCGTAAGGGAGCTTGCTGACCTCATCAGAGTGTTCAACGAGATGACCCGGGAGCTCAACCGTACTGCGATGTTCAACCAGGATTTCATCGCCAGCTTCTCACATGAGTTCAAGACGCCGCTGGTGTCGATACGGGGCTTTGCCCGGCAGCTCTACAACGGGGACCTCACCCCGGAGCAGCAGAAGGAATTCTCCCGTATAATACTGGAGGAAACGGAGTACCTCTCGGCGCTGTCCTCCAACACTCTGCTGCTGACGAGCCTTGAAACCAGCGACATTGTGGCGGACAAGAAGGAGTTCCAGCTTGACGAGCAGCTCCGCACCTGCATGCTCCGCCTGGAAAGCCAGTGGACGGAAAAGAACATCGACATCGACATGGAGCTTGACGATGTGAAATTCACCTGGAACGAGCAGACTCTTTCCCATGTGTGGAACAACCTGTTCGACAACGCCGTGAAATTCACGCCGGAGGGCGGACGGATATTCGTTAGCTGCCACCGCAGCGCCGGCGTCATCACGATACGTGTGAGGGACTCCGGCTGCGGAATTCCCGAGAGCGCTCTGCCGCACATCTTCGAGAAATTCTACCAGGCGGACACCTCCCACGCCACCAAGGGCAACGGGCTGGGGCTTCCCCTGGCAAAGAAAATAGTAGAGCGTGCCGGGGGCAGGATAGGCGTCCAGAGCGAGCCGGGCAGGGGCACGGAATTCACCGTGGTGCTGCCGGACGACGGCGAGCTCCTCGGAAAGAACAGCGGCAGGGACGAGCTCGACCTCAGACCGGAAAAATAAAGGAGTAAGATTATGGAGTTCATCAGTGAAAGAACGGCGTTCACCATGCTTTCGGAAACTATAGTCAAGGCGGGAGTTTCCCTTTTCAACGCCATGAAGTACATCTACATGATAGCAGACAAGGACCTGTACAACATCAACATAAAGGACATCTTCCGGATATCCCTCAACAACATCACAGACACCACCTGCCTGTACAACACCGGGATACGGCTCGACAAGGAGCGCTGCGCCGAGATGAACACCCCCGAGTACGAGCGTGTGCTCTCGCTGATGGTGTATTCCTTTGCGGTGCGCCTGCCGACCCTCAAGAACGTCAAGACCCCCGGCGGCTACCTCAACGACAAGCAGATAAAGACCATCTACGACATGGTAGTGGCAAAGGGCGCCGCAAACTACGACAACGTTATCCCGGACGATTTCGAGGAGGTCCGCCGCATGGTGAAATCCGGCAGACCCGTACCGGCCTATGACGCCGAATGGTACAAGGGCTACATCTACACCTACGTCCCCACGCTTTCTGCGATAACCAACCGCAACGTGTTCCTGCTGGGCAGCGCCGATATCCTGTTCACGCTGTTCTACAGCTGTCTTGAGGAGGAAATGGTGCGGCAGCTCAATTCTCTGGCTGCACAGGCATAAGGAGGTACCATGAACAGACCACTGACCGCCGCCATTGCAGTAATTCTGATCTCCGCCGTATCCTGCGGCTGCACTACAGATAACTCCGCCGCTGCGGGGAGCGCTGACAACTCAGGAAAGCCCTCCGTCGGGAAATTCGTCCTCAGCGAAGAGGACAAGGAGCTTTACGGCGCAATGATAAGCGACCGTGCAAAAGAACTGCTGGAGCTCAACCCCGACACCGACATCGGTTTCCGCATAACGTTCGCCGAGCTCAACGGAGACGACCACGCCGAGATGATAATGACGATGTGCACCGAAAAAGGCAACGCCGTCGATTATATCTTCACCATCGAGGAGAACGAAGTGACCGGCGTGAATTCCTGGCTCAATCCCGTGTTGGACAGCAGTCTTTTCACTGACAGCGAGGGCACGCTGTATGAAAATTACGTCACTGAGCGGGATATCAATGGTGCGGACGTTACTGTCGGATATCTCACCAGATACGGAAACAGCCATTCGGCGTATTTCGACTACGCCAGCGTTACGGCAAATGACCAGGAAGCGTTCATTGCCGGGGTCGACCGGGTGATGTGGAGAGCCGAGGGCTACCACTTCATTCAGGACGACGAGATCAAGAAATACAAGGACGGCAGCGGATACGGCTTCTACGCCTTTGAATTAAGGGAAGCCCTGCAGCTTGACGAAAACGCATACGATGAGATCGTTGCCTCTGACATTTCGCCTGATACGCTGGTATTCACCAGGCAGACCTACGACCGCCTGATGGAAAAGGAATTCGAGGGGCTGACCCCAAAGCATGTTCCGGCGCTGTCAACAGACGTCATAACCTCCCCGGACGGCTTCGACTTCTCCCTGCTGAAAGACATTACCCTCTGACGCCCTGCATATACTGTGCTGAAAGAGAGGTGCAGTTCATGCAGCATTCAGAAAGATTTTCATATATCCAGGCGGAGAACCCGGCGCTGCGGTCGGAGCTCCTCGGGAACTCCCAGAACCCCGGCGTGACCGGGCTCGCCCTCGCCTACTGGCTTGACGGCGGGCTGTATATCCGTGCGGAGTTCCACGGGCTTCCCCCGGACAACGTGTTCGGAATGCACGTCCACGAGGGCATAATCTGCGGCGATCCCGGCGGCAGCGAGCCGTTCATCGACGCAGATGGTCATCTTTCTCTCTGCCCGGAGGACACCTGGTGCGGCCGTCACCCATTCCATACAGGGGATCTTCCGCCGGTGTTCTCGGACTCAGAGGGCTATGCGGCTATGGAGGTCTACATCGGCAAGGCTTCCGCCGGCGACTACTCGGGCAAGCCGCTGATACTCCACACCATGCCGGACGACTTCGCAGCGCAGCCCTCCGGCAACTCCGGCAAGCGGCTCGCCTGCGGAGTTTTTGCAGAAGTTCTGTAACTTATTCAACCTAAGGCAACACCGCACAAAGACCATTTATTGGATTTTGCACGTGTCTTGCTTGCATCTTTTCCGTCATCTTGCACAATTCGTCCTAGCAAGGCGTCAGCCTTGCGTCGTCCTCATTGTACAATCTGACGAAAAATCTGACTGCGCAATACACGCACAATCTTTGTGCGGTATTGCCCTAAAATAAAGGAGCAACAAAATGTCAAACGAAATCAGAAACCCCGACCTCTGGGAAAGCGGCGCACGCAAGATATCCTGGGTAAAGCGCAACATGCCTCTGCTCAACGGTATCGAAAAGGAATTCGAGCAGGAAAAGCCCTTTGCAGGGCTCAGGGTGGCGCTTTCGGTACACCTGGAGGCAAAAACTGCGTATCTGTGCAAGGTCCTCGCCGCCGGCGGTGCTGAAATGTACGTCACCGGAAGCAACCCGCTGTCCACCCAGGACGACGTTGCCGCTGCGCTGGTGCATGACGGTCTGAACGTGTTCGCATGGCACGGCGCCACCGATGAGGAGTATCACCGTCACATCTCCGAGGTGATAAAGGCACGTCCCAACGTTATCATAGACGACGGCGGCGACCTCGTGAACCTTATCCACAACGAGTATCCCGAGCTTATCCCGGAGGTACTGGGCGGCTGCGAGGAAACCACCACCGGCATTATCCGCCTGAAAGCTATGGACCGTGACGGTGCACTGAAGTTCCCGATGGTGCTGGTAAACGACGCCGACTGCAAGCACCTGTTCGACAACCGCTACGGCACCGGGCAGTCCGTCTGGGACGGCATAAACCGCACCACCAACCTCATCGTTGCAGGAAAGAACGTTGTCGTTGCCGGCTACGGCTGGTGCGGCAAGGGCGTTGCAATGCGTGCAAAGGGGCTCGGCGCTGACGTCATTGTAACTGAAGTGGACCCCATCAAGGCTATGGAAGCGGTCATGGACGGCTTCAAGGTAATGCCCATGCGTGAGGCTGCTAAGGTCGGCGATTTCTTCGTGACCGTCACCGGCTGCGCTGACGTAATAGGCGAGGAAGCGTTCCTGAACATGAAGGACGGCGCTATCTGCTGCAATGCAGGTCACTTCGACGTTGAGGTCAACATGGCGAAGCTGCGTGAGATTGCAAAGGAAAGCTACCTCGCACGCAACAATATCATGGGCTACAGACTCGCAAACGGGAATACCGTATTCGTCATTGCTGAGGGCAGACTGGTTAACCTCGCAGCCGGGGACGGCCACCCCGCCGAAATAATGGACATGAGCTTCGCAGTGCAGGCGCTCTCCGCAAAGTTCATTGCTGAGAACAGCGGCAGCGTGAAGAGCAGCGGTCACATGACCGTCAACGTGCCCAAGTCCATCGACCGTGAGGTCGCACTCCGCAAGATGAGCAGCTGGGGTCTGGAGATAGATAAGCTCACCCCGGAGCAGGAAAAGTACCTCGGAAGCTGGGAGGTTTAATATGACCTTTGAGGAACAGTTCAGCCGTATCCAGGCGATGTTTGACGCCTCCGGCTGCGACATCATCGTGCTTCCGCCGGACGAGGAGAAAGCGGCAAAGGTGCACTCACAGCACGGGGACTTCCCGCCGCTTGCGGCGGTGCTCGCCGGGACCGGTGGCGTTTCCGTCAACGGAATGCTCCGCCTGCTGGGCAGCGGCACGATAGATTTCTTTGAGCGCAACCAGCGCCTTGCGGAAACTGGCATGACCATAGTCGCCGAGGACGTTTTCGGCGGCATATTCGGGCTGGACAAGCAGGGAGTGCTTCTCTACCTTGCACCCGACGAGCTGCTGGTGGAGGAATTCGGCGACAGCTACGACGAGCTGCTTGAGTTCGCATGCAGCCCAGAGGAGATGGAGCGGTTCTATCAGGATTACGTCCACGACTGCCCCGGCGTGCTGTACGAGCAGCTCCCGGCGGACAAGGGCGTGAGCGTGTACCCTCCGCTGTGGGCGGAAGCCGGGGACAAGCCCCGCTCCACCGCCGCCGTTCCTATAAAGGAGCTCCAGGACGTGGAGATAGAAGTCATGAAGAAGCTCAACAGTGAGGAAAAAGAAACAGATGACAACGGAGGTGCAGAAAATGAACAGTAACTACGAAAAGCTCATGAAATGCTATGAGTGCGTTCAGAAGAAGATCAGCTTCAAGCCGGAGCTTGCGCTGGTCCTGGGCAGCGGCCTTGGCGACTACGCAGACACGATGGAGGTCGTTGAAACGCTGGATTATCACGACATTGAAGGCTTTCCGGTGTCCACCGTGCCGGGACATAAAGGGCGGTTCGTGTTCGGATATGCCGGGGGAGTACCCATCGTTGCCATGCAGGGCAGAGTGCACTTCTACGAGGGCTACGCACCGCAGGACGTGGTGCTTCCTGTTCGCCTGATGAAGCTGATGGGCGCAAGGTTCCTGTTCCTCACCAACGCCGCAGGAGGTATCAACCGCAGCTTCAACGCAGGGGATCTCATGCTGATAACCGACCACATCTCCATGTCAGTTCCCTCGCCGCTCATCGGTGAGAATATCGAGGAGCTCGGCGTAAGGTTCCCGGACATGTCCGAGGTGTACAGCCGCAGGCTCCGGAAGATAGTTGAGAACGCCGCCGTGACCGCAGGCGTGCCGCTCCGCAAGGGCGTGTATATCCAGACCACCGGCCCGCAGTACGAAACTCCTACTGAAATACGTGCGTATGAGCGTCTCGGCGCAGACGCCGTGGGAATGTCCACCGCCATCGAAGCGATAGCTGCACGCCACGCCGGAATGGAGATATGCGGCATTTCCTGCATAAGCAACCTCGCCGCAGGGATCTCCGTCAACCCCCTTACCCACAAGGAGGTACAGGAAACAGCAGACCGTGTGGCTCCGCTGTTCAAGAAGCTGGTGACGGAAGCGATCGTGGAGATCGTCCGGAATTCCTGATCCTGTGATATAAAGGATAAATGGGCTGTGTGTGATCTCACAGCCCATTATTTTTCGGCTTTATCGGCAGCTAACGTCACGATATGAATTACCACATAAAACATCAAACCCCTGTGATTTCTCACAGGGGTTTGATGCTGGTTTGGTTGGTAATTATATGAAAATGAACGGTGTCAAATTTGATACAGAATTTTTTTTCTCACTCAAAATTCTGTAATTATATTATAGCCAATTATGGTGATTGTTTTGTGAAAGAAGTGTGATTGAACCGTGAAAGTTTGACATTAGTGTAATTATACCGCCGTATTATCTGGACTGCATATAGGAAAACTCCCGGAAGTTGATGTTATTGTATGCCAGGCATGAAATGATAAAATTCACCGCCAGACCTGCCGCAAACGCCCCGGCGAACATCAGTACCGCCGCCCACAGCGGCAGACCTATAGGTCCGTCAACCATACCGAACACTGCTCCGATAAGGGTCACCGGAAGATAAAACAGAACAACGAAATATACCCCGCCCCTGAACGACAGCATACAGCAGGTTATCACAGAGAACAGCAAAAGCACCGCCGAACTGATGACCAGCATATCCGAAATGTTCACAAGCTCCCTGCCGCTCAGCAGAATGAACGCCGCATAGGGAACGTTCACGACCAGGGTCCAGGCGAGCATGACGAGGGAACAGAATACCGGCACGCTCTTCCCGTACAGCCAGGCGGCACCGGGAACAGACCGAATAAAGCGGCTCCCCTGGAACTCCTGCGCCATGAACATCACCGGCAGGTCGGCACACAGGACCATCGGCATCAGCGAAAAAAGTTTGCACATCGTGTAATCCCCGGGTTCGTTGTCCGGAGAAGCCGGGTCGGAGTGGAATATCATCACCGCCGCCAGGGCAAGCACCATGACCACACCTGATACAAGTAGCATGATCCTGTGCCGGGTATAACGGCTCATTAGCAGCTTCATTCCGCACCTCTCTTTCTGCCCGCCATGACAAGCGCAAACACTAGCCCGCCCGCAAAGACAAGCACAGATACCACCGTCAGACCGATCACCAACGAGTTCCCGGAGATCAGTTCCGGCAGGGAGCTTCCCTCGCTCTCCTCAGACATTCCGATGAAAAATCCCCCAACGAAGCCGCCTATCATCAGTATCGACATAAACACAGCAAGCTTTGCAGCCTTGCGCTGTATGAAGCCGGTGAAATTCATCATGCCGGTAGCGAACGGCAGAAGCAGCACGCCAAGTCCCAGGCCGATAATATCAGCCCCGGCGACAGCACACACCGCCCACAATATCGCCGTCATAACGACGCCTGTAACTATTGAAAGGACATTCGCCGCAACTACGGCTCTGCGGAACTGTCTGACCCCGTCCGGGATAACGCTGAAATACTTGTACCCGGGGGTTTCCGGAGAAGTGAGGTTGTACAGTGCTCCAAGGTATGTCACGCCGCTCATGCCCACAGCGACTGACATTCCCTGAAGCATGCCGCTGAAGAAATCCTTGCCGCTGTCGAAACCGAACAGTCCCGAGAAAAGTATCAGCGCCGCAAATCCAACATCTATCACCAAGAATACCAGCAGACATTTCTCCGGGCGGCTC
>CAKSGA010000033.1 GCA_934454435.1 uncultured Oscillospiraceae bacterium
GGATAACTCCGTTGCCCACCGTGCCAAGGTAGGACTCCGGCTGCCACTTGTCCTGCTCCATCTCCTTATACTGCGCAAGATAGAAACTGTCACGGCTGGAGTAGAAATACATCACCAGGTTCTCATAGTCCCCTGCGCTCTCACGGTAGTCAAGGCAGCCAATGACCTTGACGCCCCTGCTGTTGCAGTAATCCACCGTTTCGCCGGAGGCTGTATAGCTTATAATGACATCGCACCCCTTTTTTATCAGGGCGTCCACGGCATTTTGTATCTCGCTATTATGGCGTGCCGCAGCATAGACGGTCTGCGCTGTGGAATAAACCAGCTGCGCACCCAGCTGGGCTGCGTCAGTCACCTGAACGGTATAGAGCATCGAGGGATCCACCACTATGCCTATCTTCTCGCTGGTTGAGTTGTACGCAGCAGCCATTCCCGCAACGTACGCCGCCTGGTACACGCTCTCAGTGTATGCGAATATGTTCACGGAACGCATGCTGGAGCCGTAGTCTATAAAGTTGATGTTCATGTAATCCTGGGAAACGGGGTTTATCACATGCGAAAACACCGGACTGCCGGACACGATATGCGTGCAGCCGTCCTCAACGAGCAGCTTCACCGCCTTGTCAAAGTCGCCTACATTCACGTTGTCTATGTACTCGCTCTCAACGTTCGTGTACTCCTGGGCCGCTATTCGCTGCTGGTTGCAGTCGTAGGCAAAGCTCTTTTCGTCAACGCTGCCGTTGTATATGAACCCCAGCTTTGCAACAGGCTGAACCTCCTGCGTTGCCTCCCCGGTGCCCTCCGCCGTTCCCTCTGCCGTGCCTGAGCCCTCTGTGTCGCCGCACGCAGTCAGGGAAGTCAGCGCAATGGTCAGCGCAGCCGTACCTGCTATTATTTTCAGCCAGTTTCTGTTCATTTGTTATACCTCCGGTATATTTATCTCTTGAAAATACTTTCAGTTTCGATAATCAGCGCAAAATGCCTGTATAAAATCATTATACCATAATATCTGTAAAAAATCATCACTTTTCAGAAATATTTCACCGGAGATTTTGTTTTTTTATATTTATTTTTCCGCCGAGTTATGCTATAATTGATAATGGAGTAAAATGTGCCGGCTCCCCGGCAAGGAAAGGAAATACCATGAACATCAGAAAACTACTGGCTGCATTTGCAGCGTCAACTATAATTCTCAGCTGTGGCTGTTCTATCCGCTCTTCTTCGGACGCAGCATGGGTGACAGGCTCCGTAAGCAACAAAAAGGACCTCACTGTTTCCGTTGAGGAGTTCAACAAGAGATACAAATTCTGGCTGTTCCAGCAGCAGATAGCTGACGACACCGCTGCTGAGGTCGCTGAGAAATGCGCAGAGCAGCGCAGCACCATAATAAACGAGCTTATTGACGAAAAGATAATCCTCGACCAGGCTGAGAAGCGTGGGATAACCCTCACCGATGATGACCAGAACGAGATCGACGCCAACTACACCACCCTGATCGACGGCTACATCGACAGCTGCAAGAGCTACGTCAATGCCGGCGAAAACGGCACCGGGGAAGTCACCGGGGACGACGCCATACTCCAGGCCGCCGGCGACTACTTCGACCAGAAGCTGACGGAATTCGGCATGACCCGGGACGATATCCTGATGTCCGCCCGCACCGACAAAATAAAGGCGAAGCTCCGTGAAGCCCTCGCCGCCGAGGACCCCGTCACCGAAGATGACGCCAAGGAAGAGTACGACATACTGGTACAGAACATTCAGGACATGTATGAGCAGGAACCCGCCTACTACGAGTCCTACTCCTACTACCAGATGTTCTGGCTGCCGGAGAACGCACGCATGATAAAGCATATCCTGCTGAAATTCGAGGACGCAGATTCCACGGAGATAAGCGTGCAGCGTTCCAACGGCGATGATGAAGCCACAGACGCAGCCCGGGAGTCCGCAGCCGAAAAGGTCATGCCCCAGGCTGAAGAGATCGTAGCGCAGCTTGACGCCGGCGCAGATTTTGACGATATGGTGAAGCAGTACTCCCAGGACTCCGGCAGCACTGCGGACGGCTTTGAGGGCTACCTTGTAGTTCCGAACGGCTCCATCTACTACAAGGAGTTCCAGCAGGGCGCATATGAACTCGAAAATATCGGCGACTACAAGATCGTTACCACCGACATAGGAGTTCATATCCTCCAGTACGCCTCCGACCCGGAGCTTGACGCAGAAACCACCGAAAAGATACTCACCGTTATCCTCGATGAGCTCCAGGACACCGCAGAAGAAACCGCCTACAACGAGGCTATGGACCAGTGGCATGAGGAATACGGCTTCGGCATCGCATACTCCACCCTCAACATCACAGAGCCCGTGGCTACTGCAGAAAACACCGCTGACGCTTCCATCAGCTCCGCTGCAGAGAGCACAACGTCAGGCCCCGCAGCCGCTTCCACTGCTGAAATCGCCGCTTCTGCGACCGCTGACGCCTCCAACGCAGAATGAGAATGAAAAGGATCATCGCAGCCCTGGCCGTAATAGTCACACTGACGGGCTGCTCCATAAAGCCGGCGGAGAGCTCCGGGACGTCCCGGGAAAGCCAGGTGCAGACGAATATCGCAGCCGCCCCTGCCAACGGCGATGAGAGCATGACAATAACCCGGGAGGACTACCTCGGGGAGTACCTCTACTACATTGCAAGGAACGGCTACACCACCGATACCGATGAGCAGACCCTCAAAGAAGCCCGGGAGCAGGTCATAAACAGCCTGATAGAAGAGCGCATTATCCGTGCGGAATTCGCAGACAGCGGGCTCACCATCTCCGACAGCGACCGGGAGAACATCGAACAGAATGTGGACGCCGGTATCGCTTCCATGAAAGAAAGCATGATGAGCGCTGCCGCTGAGGCGGACAGTTCCGTTTCTGAGGACGAGCTCAGCTCCCTCGCTGAGGAACAGTACCAGCAGATACTGGACACCTGCGGGATAACCCGGGACACGTTCTACCGCTGGCAGGAAACGCTGTTCATGAAGCAGCAGCTGGCACTCACTCTTGACGGTGCCGAGGTTTCTGACGAGGAGCTGAATTCACAGCTCCAGGCCCTCATTGCCGCAGCAAAGGCAGGCTATGAGCAGGACCCCGCCTCCTACAACGGGCAGGATTACGCCGGCGTGTGGATACCCGAGGGTTCACGGTACATTCAGGCGCTGCTGATAAGCTTCGACTATGACACCTACTCGCAGATAGTTTCCCTGCGCTCCGCCGGGAACAACGACGAGGCAGACGCCCTGCGGGAGCAGAGCCTGTCAGGTCTTGAAGAGCGCTATGAAGAGATAATGTCGAAGATAGTCGCCGGGGAGGATTTCGCACAGCTCATGGCTGAGCACAACGAGGACGAGGGAAACCTCACCCTGCTTGTGACCCCCGGAACGGAGATATTCGGCAAGGATATCCTGGAATGCGCCATGGGCATAGGCTCCATCGGCGGGACCGACACCGCCGTGACCGACTACGGCTACTACATCCTCCGCTACCGTGAGGACGCCGTTATCACTGACGAAACGCTCAGCACCACCACCGAGAACCTGCGCAGCTATCTTCTCGGCACGAAATGCAGCGACCTCATGACCGAACAGCTCGGGAAATGGAAAGCCGAGTACAATTACACCATTAATTACGACCAATTAAGTATCTGATACCGGAGAACAAAATGAAAACACCGATTTCTGATTTCCTTGACGACTACAGCAAAAAGGACATGCTGCGCCTGCACATGCCGGGTCACAACGGCGAATCCCCCCGGGACATCACCGAGATAGCCGGCGCCGACAGCCTTTATGAAACCGACAGCTCCGGCGGCGTCATAGCCCAGAGCGAAGCCATCGCCGCAAGACTGTTCGGAGCGGAGCGCACCTGCTATTCCGCCGGGGGAAGCACCCTGGCGATACAGACCGCCCTCGCACTGCTCAAGGCAAAGGGCTGCAACAAGATAGCCGCCGGCAGGTGCTCCCACAGGAGCCTTGTTTCCGCTGCGGCCCTGCTGGATCTCGACATGATCTGGCTCTACCCCGGGGAATATCCCACCGCAAATGTGGACTGCTCCAGACAGGCGCTTTCCGGGGCTGACGCCCTGTTCCTGACCAATGTGGACTACTACGGCGGCACCTGCCACGTTCCGGAGGACCCCGGTATACCAGTGGTATGCGACAATGCTCATGGCGCATATCTCCGTTTCGTGAGCAAGGCGGCGTTCGGGCAGGAATACCTGCACCCGATGGAATTCAGCTTCCCTGTCATCTCTGCGGAGTCGGCGCACAAGACCCTCCCCACGCTTACCGGGGCGGCGTACCTCCACTTCTCAAAGGGTACTGACTTCTCCCGGGCAAAGGAGATGGCGGCGCTCTTCGGAAGCTCAAGCCCCTCCTATCTGATACTCGACAGCCTGGACAAGTTCAACGACCGCATAGCCTCCGACCCGGACTGCGTGAACCGTGCCTGTGCCAGCGTTTCCCGCCTGAAAAAAGACCTTGCTGCATTCGGCTTCACACTCAGGAACAGCGACCATCTCCGCATAACCCTCAACGCCCGTGCCTGGGGCTGGCGTGGGTTCGACATGGCGGCCCAGCTCCGTGCGAGGGGCGTGGAATGCGAGATGGCGGACGAAAACTACATAGTTCTTCTGTTCTCTGCGATAACCACCCCAGATGACTGCCAGCGTGCGTTCACGGCGCTGACGCTTATCTCCCGCAGGGCTCCGGCTCCGCTTATGGTCTACCCTGTCGTAAGGCCGAAAAAGGAGCTTTCTATAAGGGAAGCCGTGTTCTCGCCGCAGCGGACGGTTCCGCTTGAAAATGCAGTGGGAGAGGTCTGCGGCGGGATCCAGTCCCCCTGCCCTCCCTGCATTCCCGTGGTCATGCCCGGCGAGCGCATTGACGAACAGACGGCGCAGGCCCTGCGCATGTACGGCGTCAGGAGCATTTCAGTTATCCACCGCCACTGACCCGAACCTTCCCCTGACCGCCGTAAATGGGACGTTCCGCAGTCGCAGGCGGGCTCTACCGGCAATGGCGAGGGTAACATCACACATGCCGGAAAACCTCTGGAACGGGTTTCTGCTGATGTCTGTCATGATCGTCTTTCCCGAGGGGACCGCAACTGTATAGAGCCGTGCTCCCCTGCGGAACGCTATTCCGGAGGTCCCGCCGCTGCGGGATATCCGGCTCAGCCGCATGTAGACGGCGTAGGCTCCTGCAAACCACAGGCTTATCGCAGCACCGCTCCACAGCACTGACTGTATAAGGTCCGCTGCAATGGGCTCGGCGATGAAAGTAAGCAGCAGTGCGGCGGAGAACACACCCAGCCAGCCCAGCGGAGCAGCACAGTGTCCGAACATCGCCGACCAGGGCGGTTTTATCTGCGGCTCCGGCGGCTTTACTCCGCACAGCTTCGTCAGAATGCGGTCGGCGGTGCGGCGGGATACAGGCGGGAATATCATCACGCCATGGGCGTACAGCGGCGCAGCCCTCAGCAGCAGTGTCGTGAGCGTGTCGCAGCGCACCACGGAAGTCAGGTTATTCCGGACTATCCTGCACTCATATAATGTGAACACCCCACGGCGCACCGTAATATATCCGCCCTCGCAGGAAATGCGGGTGCGGAGCATTCCCAGCGCCTTGTGAAAAAATCTCAGCAGCCAGGCAGCAACTATGAATACCCCGGCGAACGCCGTGACCCTCGGCACTGCGATATGAAGCGCCCCCATCAGGCGGGACACCTCATCGGCGGCGCCGAGCAGTATCGACATTATTCCCCCGAAGCTCTCATCACCGAACACGTTTCCGGTACGGTTGAGCAGCAGCCAGAAAGATATCACTCCGCTCAGCGCCCGGGTATCAACGAACGCCCCGGCGACCGCCTGCAGCGGTTCAGAGTGCACGGAAACGCCGTCATAGTCCGGCAGGAACGGCAGGTGCTCCCAGGAGCGCATATAAAACCACACGCCGCCGGAAAGGGTGCTTATCTCCACCCGTTTTCCGTGCAGGATACGCAGCAGAACCGTGCGGCGTATTTCTATCTTTGTGACCGCCTCAAGGGGTATCTCGCTGCGGCGGCGCAGGATAAGTCCCCGTGAAACGCATATGCACCGGGGGGCAAGCTCCAGCCTGACAAATATACGGCGGAGCAGAAAGTACATCAGAAATTCCAGAATATCACCCCTTTCCGGGGATAAATACAGGGCGAATGCCCGAAAAAAGGAGCTATTTTGATGAAAACAGCATGTATAATTCTCGCAGGCGGCGCTGGAAAGCGCATGAAGTCCGAGCGTCCCAAGGTGCTAGCAGAGGTGCTCTGCAAGCCAATGCTCGGCTGGGTGCTGGACGCTGCTGAAAAATTCGGGTTCGACGAGATCTCTGTCGTCACAGGTTTCGGTGCTGAGCTCACCGGAAGGTACATTAATTCCCGCAGCGGGAAGGTCACGGTATGCCACCAGGCAGAGCAGAAGGGCACCGGGGACGCCGTGCGCTCTGCGGAGGAGGTCATTCAGCGCTGTGACGCCGTGTGCGTGCTCAACGGCGACGCCCCGTTCATCGATGCAGAAACGCTGCGTGCTTCGCTGGAGCTCCACACAGGCTCTGGCAGCGAGGTAACGGTCATTACAGCCGAGATAGACGAACCCCGGGGCTATGGCAGAGTGATACGGGAAAACGGCGAATTCACCGCCATACGTGAACAAAAGGATTGTTCCCCGGAAGAAGCGGAAATATGCGAGGTCAACAGCGGCGCATACTGGTTCAGCGCAAAGAAGCTGCTTGAGACCCTCCCGAAGCTCTCCACCAACAACGCCGCCGGTGAATACTACATCACCGACTGCGTGGAGCTCATGCAGAAAAGGACAGCATACAAGTCCGCAAACCCGGATATCGTGCTGGGCGCAAACACCCGTGCCGCTCTTCTGGAGCTCAACCAGCTCGCAAGGCTGAGAAAGCTCTGTCAGCTCATGGAGGAGGGCGTCAGCTTTATAACCAAGGACGGCATAATCATCGGCTCTGACGTCACCATCGGATGCGACACGACCATTCTCCCGAACACTGTAATTCTCGGCAATACCATGATAGGAAAGGGCTGCACCATCGGCGCAAACTCCCACATAGAAAACTGCACCATCGGCAACAACGTTCAGCTCAACAATGTTCAGGCGTACGACTCCGTTGTGGAGAACAATGTAAAAATAGGACCCTTTGCGCAGCTCCGCCCGGGTACTACTATCCGTGATGGCGTGAAGATAGGCGATTTCGTGGAGATAAAGAACAGCGACATCGGCGTGAACACCGCAGTGGCTCACCTGACCTATGTCGGCGACAGCGATGTCGGCAGGGGCGTGAACTTCGGCTGCGGCTGCGTAACTGCGAACTACGACGGCATAAACAAGTTCCGCACGAAGATAGGCGACCATGCGTTCATCGGCTGCAACACCAACCTTATCGCTCCGGTTGAGGTCGGCGAAAATGCCACCACCGCCGCAGGCTCGACAGTCACAAAGAACGTCCCCGCAAACTCCCTCGCCGTAGAGCGTGGTCAGATGAGAGTTATAGAGAACTGGGGCAAGAACGCCCTGCGCAAGAAGAAATGAGGTAATTATGAAAGCTCTGGTCGTAGTAGATTATCAGGTGGATTTCGTGAACGGCTCGCTGGGGTTCCCCGGGGCGGAGAAACTGGAGCCGGTAATTCTCAGCAAGATAGAGGAATGCCGCAGAAGCGGCGGTCAGGTGATATTCACGCTGGACACCCACGCTGAGAACTACCTCAGCACCGCCGAGGGCAGGAAGCTCCCCATTCCCCACTGCATTAAGGGAACGCCGGGTCACGCACTCTATGGTAAAGTCGCAAGGGCAGTCGGGCAGGATGATATCGTTATCGAGAAGCCGGCATTCGGTTCGCTGGAGCTCGCTGACCTGCTGAAAAGGCTCTCCCCGGAAGAAGTGGAGCTATGCGGCCTGGTGACGGACATCTGCGTTATCTCCAATGCGATAATTGCGAAAGCGGCGCTCCCGGAAAGCCGGGTCTGTGTTGACCCCGCCGCCTGCGCAGCCGCCGACCCCGAGGCTCACAAGCGTGCCCTGAAAGTCATGGCAGGCGTGCAGATAGATGTGTTCGTATAAGTTACCTGCCTGAAACATCAGATATGCTGATAAACCAGCTATCCCCCCGTAAGCTGTCGTCATCACAGACTTCCGGGGGGATTATCATATCTTCATTTCAGCCTGTGGCGGACTTTCCACGAAGAATTATTTTCCTGCACCGCCGCAAACCGCAGCGGCACAGCATATAAAAAGGGGAAGGAGAAATCTTATGCCTGTGCAACGGTCACTGTACCGCTGGTGAGGGAAGCGTCCAGCTTATGCTTGTTGGTGCCGCCGAAATCGCCCCTGGTTCCCTTGCCGAGGTTCATGAAGCTGCCCTTGCTCTGACCGAGGTCAGTGCGGACGGAGCCCGAAACGCCGTTGATGTTCAGCTCCACGCCGGAGTTCTCCGGGAGGGTGACGTTGACGTTGCCGCTTACCAGGCTCACGCTGAGGTCGTTGTTCCACTCCGCATAGGAGATGTCAACATTACCGCTGGTGACAGAAACGCTGCCACGTCCGGAAATGCCCTCCACAACGGTCCTGCCGGACACCGAGTGAATGCCGAACAGTTCAGTGCGGTAGCCCTTTACTGCTGCGTTTCCGCTGACTGTGCACACATTGACCGACTGCGCCGTGTATACCGGCTGTGTTTCTCCCTTGTCAAGGAGCACTGCGCCTGGCTGTGCAAGGGGATTTGTCAGCGTGATGTTTCCGCTCGCTGACTGTATCTTCACGTTGTTGAAGAATGCATTTACATTGATGCTGCCACTTGCGGTGTTAAGGCTGAAATTCTCAGCGGAAACCTCGCCTACCTCTACCCCGCCGCTGGAGGTGTTTATCTTTAGCCGTTCAAAGGTCTTAAGGGGAAGGAACACACTTATTGTGTAACCCTCCGCAGGCTTGTTGCCGAATATGCTGAAGCTGAAGCTCTCCTTGAGGACCAGGGACTTGCCGGAAAGTACTGCGCAGAACTCCGGCGTGTTCTTCGGGTTGTCGTACTCAACATAGATATCGCTGCGGTCCTGGGGGACTACTGCGATCCTTGCGCCCAGGGAGCTTATCTCCACTGTGTCGATCTCGTTGGAAAATGTGTATGTCTGCTTGTCTGCCATGGTTTTTACTCCTTTCAAATATCAAATGTGTCACCATTCTAAAGCATCTGAGATCGCAGAATCTGCGATGGAAAACGCCGTGTCAACATTGCTTTCAACAACTTCTGTGATTACGTCGAAGCCATCTTGGACTATCGTTTGCGCTATATTAACATCGCCGCCTGCTGTAGTTTTTGTATCTTTGATTACAAGATCACCCGAAGTGAGTTTTGCATTTATTGTAATTCCGCCTTCACCTAGCCTTACAGTACTGTTGTCAGATACATTTTTAATTAAATTATCTGTTACTACGTTTATCGTCCCGGAGGTCTTTTTACAAACAATATCTGCTGATGCATCATCGGGTATGGTAAGTGTTGCATTTCCTGATGTCATATTGAAATCACAATTTCCGTCCAGACTTAAAAAAGCTATATTCATGTCACCAGAGGTCAGCTTAATCATACCGGTTCCGGTCAG
This sequence comes from uncultured Oscillospiraceae bacterium, assembly GCA_934454435.1. GTDB lineage: Bacteria > Bacillota > Clostridia > Oscillospirales > Ruminococcaceae > CAG-115. Next base: position 9,689 of record CAKSGA010000033.1, read on the forward strand.
CCCACTAACATCTATGCTGCCAGATGTTTCACGAATTTTGTAGTTTTTTGTTGATGCATTTGTTGCTACTACTTCCCCCGAAGTGATATTAATGAAAAAATCTTCTGTTGTGAAGCCCTGGGGTTGGTCGTATTTTATCGAACCGGAAGTGGACTTCAAACTTACAGTCTTTGCAGATACTCCGGCAACTGTTGTATCGCCGGAAGTATTTCCAACCTGAAGCTCATTGTATATCTTCTCAGGAACCTCAACAGTAACCCTTGTATTGCTTCTCCAGAAAAGGAAATTAAAATTGAACCACTTTTTCTGGGTATATACTTTTAGCCTGCCATTGGACACATTAGCCTTTATCCCGTCAACATTATCCCCACTGACAGAAACTTTTGTGATATCCCCCGAACCGGGACGCAAGTCACAATCATATACCCCGACATCAATTTCGATAGAGTCATAGTCCTCAGTCAGCTCTGTGACCATATCGCTTGATAAAGAGCTGTCGTTCGTGCCGAACACCGCAACGGAAATACCAAATGCAATGAACGACACCACGCACATGGGTATGAATATTTTAAGTAATGCTTTCATATCTATACCCCCTTACAGATCATAAACCGCTTTGATGTGGCTTATCACGATATTCTTTATCCAATGAACGACCGCCTTTATCAGACCGCCTGCGATACAGCCCACTATCACGCCGCCGCTCACCATGCCGCAGCACAGAAGAATGCGGCTGACGATATGGAAGCCCTCATTGCCGAGCTCTCCGAACCCGTTGATCACCAGCGCAAAGGCGCCGCCAATAACCACGCTGAATATCAGCGAAACCACCATCGGAATGAGCCAGCTCCACAGGAACACGTCCATCACTATGCAGACCACCAGCTTGCCGGCGTTGACGTTCGGCTTCATGCTCTTCAGGTCAGTGAAGCAGAAACCGCTCTTGCCTGCTGTTCCAGCCGCACCGGTCGAACCGGACGCTCCGGGCTGATTCGGCATTTCGGCCCTGTGGCTGTCCTGCCAGCTGTCGGACTCCGGGGAAGCTCCCTTTCTGTACTGGTAGCGGGTGTCGCCGCTGTTTGCAGAGGCGCTTGCGGGAGAGGGTGCCTCCGGCTCCTGCGCTATATGCTCCGGTGTGACTTCCCTTACCGTTTCCTTGTTCAGATCCACCTTCGGGACTGACGGCGCCGGGGCTTCCGGCTCCTGAGCGATGTGCTCCGGCGTGAACTCACGTATCGAAGCGGGCGAATTTTCCTGCTCATTTTCAGGCTCCTGCGCCGGGGCCTCGTCCTTTACCAGCGAGATATCGGCGGGAAGCTTTTCGCCCGGCCTGGTCAGCGACACACGCTGATTTGCCACAGCGTCCACCACGATGGAATTTACCTTTGTGCTGGTTATGTCGAGATAGTTTCTTGCGATGTCCTTTACGTCGCCCAGCTTCTCGCAGGTTTCTTCCTCGGATACACCGGCCTCCTGGCTCTCCTTGAAGTGTTCCTCGAAATCTGTGAAGATCTCTTCATCGTCATCGATGCCTATCCTGTGCAGCTCGTTGTGGAGCTGGTACAGAAAGTCGCCCTTGTTCTTTGCTATCATCAGTTACCTTCCCCTTTCAGCAGCTCATTAATGCTGTCTACAAACTCAAACCATTCTTTCAGGAGCGTTTCCTTCTCTGCCCTGCCGCTGTCCGTTATCCTGTAATATTTCCTCGGCGGACCTTCCTGCGACTCCACTATATACGAATCTATCAGCCCGTTGTCCTTCAGGCGCTTCATCAGAGGATATATCGTGCCCTCAGTCATCTGCATGCAGCCTGATATCTTATTCACCAGCTCGTAGCCGTAGCAGTCGCTGTCGCATAGTATCGAAAGAACGCACAGCTCCAGTGTTCCTCGTTTCAGCTGAGAGTTCATCTTTCACCTCCGGCAGGTAGCCTTGCCTTTCAAGGTACTTTGTCTTGCAAGGTAGCCTGTTCTAAAAAATCGGAACATTCTTTCCTGTTCCATGGTCTAATTATACCACAAGGTATTTTGTTTTGCAAGGTACTGAATAGACAAATAAATCAAGGTCATTCAGCGATAATTTGTGCATAACGCACAAATAAAAACGGAATGCGATTTTTCACATTCCGTTTTTCGTATTTACATGTCCTGTACCAGTTCCCCGAAAGTCATGGTGTGAATTTCCGCCTGCTCCGAGCCTACGCCGGAAATCCCGACAAAATACCCGCCGGATTCCCTGACTACAGTATCCCGGAGAAGCGTGGTGTCCGCTCCCCGGAGGTCGTCTGCGATGCCGGTGCCAAGGCGCTTCAGGAACGCTTCCTTCTGCACCCACAGCCGGATAAAATCCTCGCCGGAGTTCACCAGCAGCCTTTCCCGGTCGCTGAGCACCCTGGAATACAGCCGCTCGCTGACCCTCCGGTCACGGCGCTCGATATCAGCGCCGACCTCTCCGGCGTCGGAAAACGCCGCACAGACCGCTCCCCTCGTATGCGAGAGCGAGAACTGGAGCTCACTGCCAATAAGATAAGGCTTCCCGAAAGCACCATGGGCGTACCGCAGCCGCTCCCGAGGAATTCCGCTGCGGCGGCTCAGCTCGGAGGAAACGAGCAGGCCGGCGGTGAGCGCCAGCAGCTTATCCTCTTCGCTGCGTTTCTTCATTATCCTGCTGCGGCGCAGGGAGGACACCTGTGACAGATACTCCTGCGCCCCGGCAAAATCAATATCGTCCGTGGTGACTATAAGGACCTCCATCAGCCTACGAGGTACCAGTTACCGCCTGCGTATACAGCAGTGACTGCAGTGTACTGTATGTCCTGAAGCTGAGAAGCGTCAATGTTCTCGCCGGATACGTCAACTGTGTAATCAACGAGGTAAGCCTTGGTGATCTTGCCGCAGTCAGCGAGCACTGCCTTCTGCTCATCGGTCAGGCTGCTCATGCAGTCGGTGAGCTTGGAGACCTTGATGCTTACAGCGTCTGCGTACTGTGAGAACTCGCTCCAGTCAACGCCGTATTCCTTGAGCATTGCGGGCAGGTATACGTTCAGGTAATCCTTGAGGGAAACGCCTGCCTCAGCCTGTAACTGCTTGTCGAGCTCGTCGATGTAGCTCTGCGGGAATACGTCGCTCAGGCTGCCGTAAATGTCGCCTGTGAATACCTTCTTTATAAAGGAATTCAGCATCTTCTCGATGGCTGCCTTGTCTGCGGAGGTGTCAGCGGTCTCAGTGGAACCATTGAGCAGGTCAGCCAGCTTCTTGCAGGAGTTGGTGCCCTTTACTGTTACCTTTGCGCTCTTGCCGAGGGTGATGCTCTTCGGTGTGCCGGTGAGCTTGCCGCCCTTGTTGATGGTGAATTTGCCGCCGATGGTCACACCAGCCTTGTTCTTGCTGAGCTTGATGGTGCCGGAGTCGGAAACGGTGCTGCCCTTTGCAGTAACCAGCTTGCCGCTTACGGTCAGTGTTGCGCCGCTCTTAACGACCAGCTTGCCCTTTACGGTGAATGTGCCCTTTGCAGTGATATTGAGCTTTGCACCCTTGTTCAGCGTGAGTGTTGCACCCTTGGGAAGAGTGACTTCACTGCTGATGGTGACAGTCTTTTTTACCACATAGGACTTGCCAGCCTCCAGCTTAGCCTTGCCGTCCCAGGTCTTGGCTCTGGAAGCGCCGTACTCCTGCTCAACGGTGATGGTCTGGGGAATGCTCTCAGCGTAAACCGCTGTGGAAGCGCCAGCCATGATGACTGCGCTGAGTATGAATGCTGCTGCCTTCTTGAACATGTTCATATCCTCCTTGAATATAATCCCGGCAAAATGCCGTTGTCAACAGAATGCGTCCCCGGCGTCTGATTTTCTCGCCGCCTTGAACTGCGGGGACTTCTTGGTCACGACCCGCTGCTCCCTGCCGTTTTCCGTGCAGAGCTCCAGCGTTATCCTGCCACTGTCTATCCTCGGGTGGCGGAGCACCCTTGCGGAGCATCTCTCCGCACCGTCCCTGACTGCGGCTATAAAACAGAACTTCTCGTCCTCATACGGGACGTCGCCGCCCTTTAATCTCTTATGCAGCCTGCTGCGTGCGACCCTCACGGTGAAGTGACACCAATCGCCCTCCGGCAGCGGACATTCCTTTTCATGCGGACACGGTGCAGCGATCTGCGCACCCAGCCCCATGAGCTGCTCCCTCGCCGAAAGAAGCCGTGAATAGCCCTCCGGCGTGCCCGGCTCCACTAACAGCAGCAGCTTTTCCGTGCAGTCCCAGAGCTGCTTTACCGCAGACCTGCGGGCACTTTCCGTCAGCTCGTTCAGGCAGTAGGAGCACATGACGAGCTCCGCTCTGCCGTCAATGCCGCCGGTGATGTCGCCCTGCTTCCACTCCGCAGCGATCCCGCAGAGCTCCGTCAGGTGACTCCCCAGGGATATCATTTCGGGTTCACGCTCTATGCAGGTCGTCTTGCCGCACCCGGTGAGCGCTTCCGCAGCATGCACCGCCGCCCCGGTCCCCGAACCGATATCCAGTGTGGAAGAAAAGCTGCGCTCTTCCTCCGGCAGACACTCCAGTGTGAGCTCCAGCGCCCTGCCGACCGCCCCGAAAGTCGCCGGCATTCTTACCGCCGCATACGCCAGTATATCCCTCCGGCTGACCGCCAGGCGCTTCCCGCTGCCGCTATTGCCACGGTAGCGCTGTGAAAGCCCCTCCGCTGCAGCCGCCAGGGCTCCGTTATCCTCTTCAGAGAGAAGCTGCTCTATCTCTGTGCGTAATTCCGCAGGAAATTCCATCGCTAACCTCTCAGAAATAGTTGTTGCGTATCTCCTTGGTGGCAAATGCGCCCTCCAGGGTCTGGCCCTCAACGTCCGGGTGAAGTCCGTCCCTGAGATACTTGCCCCTGCCGCCGATCACCTCGAACTTTTCGCAGATGCCGCAGCCGCTGTATGTATCAATGACCTGCACCGAAAGTCCGCTGCATATTCTGCGCAGACATGCAATGGTCTTTTCTATCTTCCTGTTGTGCTCCGGAGTAGCAGTCTGGATAGGGGTCAGGACAAATATCCTGCAAAGCGGGAAGTTCTCCTGAATGGTCTGAATGCACCAGCGTGCAGCGCCTGCCTCGGTGAACAGGTCGATGTTCCCGTTGCCGGAAAGTTCCTTGCCGGTGAGCGCCTTGTCAGGGTCGCCGATGAATTCTTCCAGGTCGTTGGTCCCCATTGCAAAAGCAAAAATATCCGGCGTGGGGAAATTGCCGCTCTTCACCTCTGCAAGAAAACGCTGGATATGCACCACTGCGCAGTTATTAGCACGCTTCTGCATTTCAACAGCGTCCTCGGTGGGCTCCCAGCCGTCGCTTATGCCTGCAAAATCCGCAGCGCCGTAGTCCTGGGTAGTTACGGTCCTTGTGCCTGCTTCCAGGTTCCGCTTGTACCACACGGAGCTCCCCACTGCAACGTTGCTGTGGGACTTCATGCCGAGATTTTTGTACACATGCCAGCTCCACTGTTCACCTGCGGTAATGCTGTCGCCGTCTATTCCAAGGTTAAGATTTTCAAAGATTTCCATATATTTCTCCTGTAGTTTTACTCAGATACTATTTTACCACAAACAGGCAGGATTGTCAACACAGAATCTCAAATTCCTGTCAGGTCAAAGTCCGGGGTGTACTCCTCCTTTGCGGAGCTGCGTTCCTGCATGAACCCCTCCAGACCCGCACTGTAAACAGCGTCCAGAGCCTTGCGGTACTCGAACGTGGTGAGCCGGCGGTCGAGCCCCTTTATCTCCTTTGCCTTCCAGAACGGCGTGTACTGGCTCATCAGGCTGAACAGCACGTCCGTGCCGAAACGCTCCCCCACCCGGCGAATGACCTCTTCAGAGTCGTGGTAATGCCCGGGTATCACCAGATGTCGTATTATCACGCCTTTTCTGAGCATTCCGGAGCCGTCCGTGACAGGTTTTCCGGTCTGGCGGAGCATCTCCTCCGCCGCTTTCATAGCCGTGTCGAAATAATGCGGAGCCGAGGACAGCTCCACTGCGAGCTCGTCTGAATAGTACTGGATGTCCGGCAGGTATATGTCCACATAGCCCTCCAGCATGCGGAGGGTTTCTGCACGCTCATAACCGCCGCAGTTGTACACCACCGGGATATTCAGCCTGCCCCGGGTCATGTCCAGCGCCCGTATTATCTCCGGCACGAAGGGCGTGGGGCTTACAAGGTTGATGTTCCATGCGCCCCGGTCCTGGAGCTCCAGAAATATCTCCGCAAGGCGTTCGGTCGTGATGTCCTTTCCGAACCCTCCGGCGCTGATATCATGGTTCTGGCAGAAAATACACCTCATCACACAGCCGGAGAAGAACACCGTGCCGCTCCCCCGGGAGCTGTCAGTGCCGCTGATACAGGGCTCCTCCCACTGGTGGAGCGCTGCCCTGGCGACCCGCACGCCGTTCTTCATTCCGCAGAAGCCGGTCTTTTCGGCACGGTCTGCGCCGCATCTTCTCGGGCAGAGTTCGCAGCCCATAACATCACCCCAAAACACAGCAATACCGGGCAGGATCCTGACCGGTACAGCATATTACTCCTTATTTGTCATCGCTCCGGTGTCCGCTGTGATAGTCTTTACCAGCTCATACTGCGGGGCGAGCTTTCCGTTATCGTCAAACGCTATCTTCATATTGACCGCCAGCGAGTCGTTCGAGATGGACGTGAAATCCAGCGGGTTCTCAGCGTCAACATTATAGACATACACGAACGTGACCTCCGGCGGCTTGTCAGCCCTGTCGCCGTGGACTATCGCCCGGAAGCTGCTGCAGTCCTGAAGCGAGAACGCCGCCTCGGACGCTTCGCCCTTGATTATCGGGTCGATAACGCTCTGCCGCTGAATGAACACCGGATCCTTCTGGGTGTCGTTCTGGGTGTCCTCGGGATAGACGTTCTGCGCAGCGATGATGGTCCCGTCAGTCACCACGGTGCTGACGTTCATGTCGCAGTAGCGGTAATCCGGGACCGCTTCCTTGCCGTCCGCATTTATGCCGTTGTAAACGCTGCCGTTTATCATGTAGGTGGAGGTGTCGATCTGCTCCACCGACATCGTGAACACCGGCGCATAAATTATGTTCTGGTACTGCGCCAGGACTTCCGTCAGGTCAGCGACCTGCACAGAGCCGTCCTGGGACTCGTTCATCTTGACGATTATCTCGGAAAGCGTTTCATTGGCGGAAAGGTCCGTGGTGTAAACCCTCGTCACCGACTCTGACGCACCATCGTTGTTCCTGACGTCCCCGCAGAATATCATCTCCCGGGCGTTCAGCATGAGTATCAGATACGCCGCCAGTCCTACCAGCACCAGTGCGATAAGCACGATACCTATTACAATTTTCATAGACTACCTCATATGCAGTACAGATTTGTGTCCCAGTCCGGAATGTACGGGTGGTGCCGCATATAAAACCTGTATTTCTTATTGATACCTGCGATCTGAAGCGGTATCGCAAACATGTCCTCGTTCCTGTGATAAAGCGCCACTGAGAGCTTCGGGCGGTGCTCAGATATCGTATGACGTGCCCCCTCTATCGCCTGGCGCTCGCTGCCCTCGACATCATACTTGATGAATGTCGCAGCGTCCCCCTGGAGCATATGGTCAACGCTCATCATATTGACCTCACGGTACCTTGCGGGATTTGCCGCACGCACCGGGTCGGTTTCGTCCACCTTGGAGCTCCTGCCGGCACGCAGGCTGAACCGCATGATCGTTTCACTGTCCCAGGCGCCGCAGTTGTACGCCTCCAGCAGACCGGAGCCTATCATGTACAGCCGACGCTTCAGCTTGACATAGTTGCGGTGATCCGGCTCCATCGCATATATCTTGCGGAAATGCATTCCGGTTTCATTCAGGAACCTCACTATCGTGTCGCCGTTATATGCGCCGAGGTCAACGTAGGTTTCCTCTGCGCCGACCTTCAGCAGGTCGTACATTTCCTCTTCCGGGCTTTCGCATGCCCTGAGATACCCGAGCCTGCCGCTGAGCTTATAGCGTATGATGTCCTCGAACACCCGCTTCGACTGTTCGTCTGCAAGCATGTTATAGACCTTCAGCAGCTCTTCACGGTGCTCCCTCGCATAGTCCAGCGTGAACAGACCGTCACCCACGACCGGGACATTCGGCGCATAAAGCTCATGCTTCTCCGCAATGCCCTGTATATGCTCCATCACCTCCGGGAGCTGGCTCCCGAAGCACACGAGTATCAGGAAATCATCGCCGTAAAGCTCCTCGACCTCCGAGAGCTTCTTCACACGATACCCCAGAAAGCTGTGACCCCTGACGAACTCATCGCTCGCCATGATGTCCGCCACCGGAGCACCTATCTCGTCCAGCACCGCTTTTATCTTCTCGGCGCCGTCCCCCATGCCGTAAAGCACGATCTTCTTTTCCGTCTGCCGCAGGTAGTCCCACAGGCAGGCGTCTATCTCATCAAGAAAGAATGCCATATATGCCTTTCCGGACGCAGATCACATCATTCGGATCTGCTCCGCCTCCTTAACACACTGGACAAATGCCTCTGCAATCCTTGAGCTGTCCAGATGGTATTTTTCAACGTAGGTATCTACTGTCGCCCAGTCCGCCTTTTCGTAGCTGTAGGCGAGGTCGAACACGTCACTGTACACGCCGCCCTTGCCCATAAGGCCGTTCTTTATCTCCGGCGTCAGCGGGAATTCATCCAATGCCTGCGCCAGCGCACGCTCACCGCCATAGGTTACCATCGAGAGCAGTCCCATCAGGTAGAACGAATCCGCCTGGGGAGACGCTTCCGGTATCATCAGCGCAAGCTGCTTGCAGAACTTCGCCAGCAGACAGGATATACGCATGAGCTCCACGTTATCGCTGCGGGTTATACGCTGCATACCCATCAGGTATATCCACTCCCGCAGGTAGTCCAGCCCGAGAATGACCAGAGCCTGCCCTATAGAGCTCACCCTGTTCCTCACACCGAAATAAACGGAATTTATAAGCCTCAGCAGCCGCTGACACATAGCGGTATCGCAGGAAATAACGTCCACGATGTCGCTGAATTCCGGCTCCGGCTGAGACACGAGCTGCATGACCCTCATGAAATTCACCGGCAGCGGAGTTATGCTGTTGCGGGACATGATGGTCGGCTTTGCAAAATAGTATCCCTGCATGAAGCTGCACCCGAGCTTCTTCGCCCACTCGAACTCTTCCTGGCTCTCGATCTTCTCTGCGAGCATTATCTTGTTGGAGTAGCGGCAGATGTACGCAGTGTCCTCAATGGACTTCTGAGGGGTGCGGAAATCTATCTTGACGATATCGCCAAGGTCGAACAGCTCACTGTAGCTGTTGTCGTATTCAAAATCGTCCAGCGCAAGCGTGTAGCCACGCTCCTTGAGCTCCTGACAGGCGCCGAGAAGCTCCTCGTCCATCATCAGGTTCTCCAGCACCTCGACCACGACCAGCTCCGGTGCGATCATCTTGGGAACACCACGCTTCAGCAGGTTCGAGGTGAAATTGATGAACGCCTTGTTCTTGCCGATTATTTCAGAAATGTTGAGCCCGAAAAAGGCATTGGTCACCACATCGGCAGTAGAGGCGTCGCCGTCCAGCCCGTTATATGCATTCTGGCTGCCGTTGCTGCGGTAGAGGAGCTCGTAGCCATACACATGATTATCAGTGTCAAAAATCGGCTGCCGTGCCATATAAACGTCCATACCTATCCCGCCTTTCTGTCCGGGCGGCAGATCATTCGCTGCTGCCCCTATTATATAATTATACAGTATTTCGGCGATTTTTTCAAGGGTAGTGAAATACAAAACCGCATTTTTTGATTTTTTGGCAGATTTGCACAATACTAACCAGGTATATTCTACAACGAAAAAACAAAAAGGACCCCCGCAGATTTCTCCGCAGGGGTAAATGTATCGGTGAGAAAAGTTATTACTTTCCGTTGGAAAGCAGCATACGGTCGTTGTTCAGTGCGGAACCGCTGGCTTCCTCGAACTTCTGGAGCAGGTCCTCTACGGTAAGGTTCTTCTTCTCCTCGCCCTTTACGTCATAGATGATCTTTCCGTCGTTCATCATGATCAGGCGGTTGCCGTACTCGATAGCGTTCGCCATATTGTGAGTTACCATCATGGCGGTCAGGTGGTTTGCGGCGATTATCTCGTCGGAAAGCTGGAGCACCTTTGCTGCCGTCTTGGGGTCAAGGGCGGCGGTGTGCTCGTCAAGCAGGAGTATCTGCGGCTTCTTCAGGGTCGCCATCAGCAGCGTCAGCGCCTGGCGCTGTCCGCCGGAAAGCAGACCTACCTTGGAGGTCATACGGTCCTCAAGTCCCAGGTCGAGGGTCTTGAGCAGCTCGTGGTACCTCTCACGCTCCTTACGGGTAATTCCCCAGCCCAGCAGCCTGGGATTGCCACGGCGTGCAGCAAGGGCGAGGTTCTCCTGGATCTCCATATCGGCTGCGGTGCCGGTCATGGGGTCCTGGAACACTCTGCCGATGTACTTCGCACGCTGATGCTCTGAAAGACCGGTGACATTGTTGCCGTCGATGATTATTGCACCGCTGTCCACCGGCCACACGCCCGCTATAGCGTTCAGCGTGGTGGATTTGCCTGCGCCGTTTCCGCCGATTATGGTGACGAAGTCACCGTCCTCCAGCTTGATGGAAACGCCGTTGAGCGCTTTCTTTTCGTTAATGGTGCCCGGATTGAACGCCTTTTTGATGTTTACAAGCTCCAGCATATCACTTGCCCTCCTTATTGGGACTGGTAACTGAGTTCACCAGTGCCGAATTGAGGCTGTCAGCCTCGTCCAGCGCCGCATTGAGCGCACGCTTTCCCGCCTTGCGGAAGGAAGTCTTGCTCGTTTTCTGGATATACGGAACAGCAAGGAACAGTGCAACGATGATAGCAGAGAACAACTTAGTGTTGTCGGTGGAAAGACCGATCAGCATTACAATTCTCAGGACAACAAAGTATACGATAGCGCCGATGGCAGTAAAGGCAAGCTTGCCGATGAAGTTGAAGTGCTTGCGCAGAATGACCTCGCCCAGCACCATGCCGATTATTACCGCCGCCAGACCGATAACGATAGCGCCACGGCCCATGTTTACGTCAGCGAAGCCCTGGTACTGAGCCAGCAGTGCGCCGGAAAGTCCCACAAAGCCGTTGGAGAGCACCAGTGCAATGATGGTGGTGCGCTTGGTATTGATACCCTCCGCCTTTGACATTGCGGAGTTGCAGCCGGTGGCACGTATCGACATACCGTACTCAGTTCCGAAGAACCAGTACAGCGCAGCGATTATCAGCACCACGAACAGCAGCCCGGTGCCGACGGTGCGGATAATGTCGAACGGAGTATTACCGGCGGTTACAAATCTCGAGGAGATGACCAGCGGATATTTGTCAACGCTTATCGGGGCGTTAGCCTTGCCGTTGATGTCAAGGTAAACGGAATAGAGTGCCAGCTGGGTCAGGATACCGGAAAGGATACCGGGAATGCCCAGCATGGTGTTCAGCAGCGCCGTGACAAGTCCCGCCATGCAGCCCGCAAGGAATGCAATGAGCATAGCGACCGGAACGGGAACGCCGTTCGTGATAAGTACGACAGCGGTAACGCCGCCCAGACCCAGGGTGCCGTCAACGGTAAGGTCTGCGAAATCCAGTATCTTGTATGTGATGAATACGCCGATCGCCATAATTCCCCAGATAAGCCCCTGCGTGATATCACCGGGCAGACTGTTTCCAAATGTCGTCAGCTTGGTTAAAATCAGATCCATAATTCTCTCCGATACATTTTTTGTGTAATATTTTTGCTGTAAAAAAGTGCCTTTATTTACGCAGAAGCGGGGAACGGACATAGCCCGCACCCCGTTTTGCATTAAATTTTAATTTCTGCGCTGCTATGAATTACTCAGCGTCAACAGGCTCGTAACCCTCGGGAGGAGTGATGCCGAGCTCTTCGCAGATAGCTGCGTTGTACTTCTTGATGGGGTTAGCAGCGGAACCGATCTGCATAGTGGAAACGTCAGCGCCGTTTACCAGGATATCGTATGCCATCTCACCGGTAGCTCTGCCGAGGTCATAGTAGCTGATGGACAGTGTAGCAA
>CAKSGA010000034.1 GCA_934454435.1 uncultured Oscillospiraceae bacterium
CCCCAGTCGTCCCGTAGTATCTTCGTAACAAGATCGTAGTTTGCGGCGGTGTACACGCCGTTCACCTTGCCATAGGTTGTCATGACGGACTTCGCCTCGCCCTGCTTTACCGCTATCTCAAAGCCACGCAGGTATATCTCCCGCAGTGCACGCTCCGAAATAACGCTGTCCAGGGTGTGGCGGTGGGTCTCACGGTTGTTGCCGCAGAAGTGCTTTATCGTGCCCTCCGCTCCGGCGGAGTGAAGTCCCGCAAGCTGAGCAGCCGCCATATTTCCGGTCAGGAACGGGTCCTCGGAGAAGTACTCGAAATTGCGGCCGTTCAGCGGGTGACGGTGGATATTCATGCCGGGACCCAGCAGGCAGTCCACCTGGTTGGTGTGCATTTCAAGACCCATCAGCGTGAACAGCTCCATCATCAGCTGACGGTCGAACGTGGAGGCAAGCAGCGTGCCGTTCGGCAGGCTGAACGCCTTTGTGCCGCAGTCCAGGCGCATTCCGGAGGGACCGTCATCGCAGCAGGCGCAGGGGATCCCCTTTTCCCGCAGGCTGTCAGACACGCCGCCGAACGCCGCAGCAGTTCCCGCCGTTACCTTGGGGCTGCCCATGCCCTCGCCACGTATCATGCAGGCGAGCTCCTCGTCCGAAAGCTGCGCCGTGAAGTCCTCCAGCGTGGCCCTGCCGTAATAAACGTCTGAGAACTTCAGACCCCGGTCGCCGGTCTGGGGTATCTCCGCCGGGAGTGCTGCGTGTGCGTGAGGATCAGGGTCGTTGGTCAGCGGGACGTCCTCAAGGGTCACGCTGCCGTTGTCGTTCTTCATTCTCTGAAACGGGGTCACAGGGGCAAGCGCCGAACTGCACTCGCACACTACCGTTTCCGGGACGCTCAGCGTAAAGCACCTGGTGGCGCTGCGGACGTCCGTACCGAGGCAGAAGCGGTAATCGCCGCCCTCCAGCAGCCAGCAGTGAGGGTGCCCGGTCACGCCGCTGTCATCGAACGAAGCCACGCTCTCCAGCGGGACCTCTATGGTGAGCTTTTCGCACTCGCCGGGCTTTATAGTCCAGGTCTTGTCGAAGCCGCAGAGCACTCTCGCCGGCTTGCCGAGCTTACCCTGGGGGGCTTCGCAGTAGATCTGCACCACCTCCCTGCCGGGAACACTGCCAGTGTTCTTAACGGTGACGTCAGCGGTGACGATACCGTCCTGCGCCGAGAACTCCGCCGACACATCAAATGTCGTGTAGGAAAGTCCGAAGCCGAAGGGATAGCGCACCCTGTCCCTTGCAAACGTTTCAAAATAGCGGTAGCCGACATAAATGTCCTCGCCGTAGCAGTCCTGCTCGCCGCTGCCAAAGTACTTGTGCGAGGGGTAGTCGCTGACTTCAAGCGCAATGGTGTCCGGGAGCTTTCCGCAGGGGGAAGCCATTCCGGTGAGCACCGCCGCCGTCCCTGTGCCGCCGACCATTCCGCCCTGCCACACGTACATAACGGCGGAGATATCATAGCGGTCCATGAAGCTCATGTCGATAAGTCCGGCGGTGTTCAGCAGCACCACCGTCCTGCTGAACGTCCCGCTGACCCTTTTCAGCATGTCCTCTTCCATGTCGGAGAGCAGGAAAGCGCCCTTTTCGAGCTTGTTGTCCATCTCCTCGCCGGCGGTCCTGCCGATGACGACTATCGCCGTGTCGCAGCGCTGCGCTGCGGAATTCACGATGTCGTCAGTAAGTGGCATTTCCTCCTGGGACCAGGGCTCGCCGCCCCAGCCCTCGCCGTAGTTGAACGGGTGCTCGCTGTCCCAGATAGTGTAGATGCCGAGCAGGGTCTGGTCAACGTTATAGCCGGCTTCGATGAGCCCATCGGTTATGCCCGTGACCTTTGAAACGTTGACCATGCCGCCGCTGCCGGTGCCGCTCTTGTAGTAGTGGAGCTGTATCCTGCCGAAAACCGCCGCAGTTCCGCCCTTTTTCAGCGGAAGTGCGCCATCGTTCTTCAGCAGAACGACGCCCTGCGCCACCGCTCTTGCGGAGGCTTCAAGATATCTGTCCCAGTCGAGTGTTCTTTTCATATTTCCGCTCCTTATCAGTCAGAAAAACAGCGCTGTCCGTTGACCAAGGCAGCGCTGCTCGTTTATTGTTCCGTTACTTCCCGCCAAAAAGCCCGCCAAGTCCGCCGAGCTTGTCCTTCAGGCTGTCAACGTTCACCTTGGTTTTTACTCCGTCAATGATCTGGTTTATGACATCGTCCGGGAGATCCACACCGAGGATACCCTCCACGGTCTTGACCGGATCCTTCTGGAACTTTGCTGCGATGTCGGGGTCGTTCCTGACCTTGTTCACGATCCCATCGATCTTTGCCTTGATGTCCATAACGCTCTCTCCTTGTCGTTTTTTGCGGAGTTCCCGCTAACCTAAAGTATAGCACATTCCGTTTCATATTTCAAGTATCAGCCGGAGTTTTCATGCAGTTTTCAGCCTGTAAATTTTAAGAAAACACTTGCATTTGACCCGATATACTGTTATAATATAAGTTGGCGAGGTCAAACATAAGCGAAATGGGGTATGGTCTTGAATTTTTTCAGCTTCATATCAGACGTGTTCAATAATCTGCTGCGTGTGATAATGTCGATAACCGTGTTCGATGTGATAGATATACTGCTCCTTGCAGTGCTCATCTACGTCGTGATAAAGCTAATGCAGGAAACAAGGGCGGAACAGCTCCTCAAAGGTATACTGGTACTGGTGGCGCTGTTCTTCCTGGTGCAGGTGTGCCAGCTCAAGGTGATGAGCTTCCTGTTCCAGAACTTCTTCCAGGCGGGTCTTATCGCCGTGGTGGTAGTGTTCCAGCCGGAGCTGCGCCGTATGCTCGAAAAGGTCGGCACCGCAAAGGTACCCAACATCGTGCAGTCCTTCGACAGCGGAATGGGGGACGTGCAGTCCCGGGAACGGTGCATCAGGGGCATCGCCGACGCCTGCGAGCGGCTCAGCCGCACCCGCACCGGCGCCCTCATAGTAATAGAGCGCCAGACCAAGCTCGGCAACATAATCGAGCAGTCCACCGTGATAAACTCCGACCCGTCGCCGGAACTGTTCTGTAACCTGTTCTACAATAAGGCGCCCCTGCACGACGGCGCCGTGATAATCCGCAACAACCGTATCTACGCCGCAGGCTGCTTCCTCCCGATAACGAACAAGGGGCAGTACGTGGACGCAGACCTCGGCTCCCGCCACCGTGCGGCGCTGGGTATGAGCGAAAACTCTGACGCACTCATCATCGTAGTTTCAGAGGAAACCGGAATAATCTCCGTGGCGAAAGCCGGGCAGCTCACCCGTTTCAACAACGAATACAACCCCAAAGAGGCACTCATAAATATCCTCCGTGACGAAATGCCCGACGACTCCAAGACAAAGACCAAGGGCAGGCACCGGGCAAAGAGATCCCAGGACGGCACCGGAGCATAACAGGAGGAACTATGGATAACAACAAAACCCCAAAACCCGCAAAGAAGCGCACTTTCAAGGGCGTTGTCGGCAGCGTGGGAAAAGCGGCAAGGAACAACCTCAAGATAATCGTGCTGAGCGCCGTGCTGGCGGTCATCGTGTGGATACTTGTTTCAGTGCAGGTGTTCCCGACTATCGAAACAAGCATTTCCGGCATTCCGATACAGATACAGCCCACCGAGTACATGGTCAGCCATAACCTCGAGATAATGGACAGCTACACCGGCACCACCGATATCCGCATAGAGGGCAAGCGCTACGACATCTCTGCACTCAGGGCGGAGGATTTCTACGCAGAGCTCGACCTCGACTCCGTGCGCTCCGCCGGGACTTTCACCGTGCCGGTTTCGGTATCCTGCAAGTCCGGGGTGGACTACACGCTGCTGGAGACCTCACAGCTCGCAGTCACCCTCACCATTGACGAGATAGCAACCCGGGAGTTCCCCGTCACCGCCTATGCGCCGGACATCAGTCTGCCCGAGGGATACTACGTGGACGAGATAACCTCATCCCCGGCGACCGTCACCGTTACCGGCTCAGCCGCAGTGCTCGACAAGATAAGCCGCATTGAAGCAAAGGCGGCGATAGACGGCGAGATACACGAGAGCCACGAGGTCCAGACCCAGCTCACCATTTACACCGACAGCGGCTCCAAGCTGGTCAATGATGATGTGAAGATAAGCGCCGACAGCGTAATGGTCAACATTCCCATCTATATGCAGAAGGAGCTCCCGCTGACGTTCTCATTTGCAGGCGTGCCGCAGTATTTCGACATCAGCAGCCTCGGCTTTGAAATTCAGCCCCAGACCATCATGGTTGCGGCTCCGGACGACAGCATAAGCAACCTCAGCGAGCTCAACATCGGCACCGTGAACATCGCCGACATCAGGCTCAACCAGACCGTTTCCACGATACCCATAACTCTCCCGGAGGGCTACAAGAACCTTTCTGGCTACAACAGCGCAAGAGTGACCTGGGACATCGCCGACTACGGCAAGCTGGACTTCCCCGTGACCAACATCACCGTAGTGAACACCCCCGACAACATGTCCGTGGACGTCATCACCCAGGAGCTCACGCTCACGGTGATAGGACCCTCTGAGCAGCTCAGCACGCTCACTTCAGGCAGCTTCTATGTCACGGCTAACCTGCTGGGAGTTTCGCTGCATGACGGCTCCCAGGACGTCCCCGTTACGATAGTCATAACCGGCTCCGGCGGAAGCAACTGTCTTGCAGTGGGAAGCTACAAGATAACCGTCAGCGCAAGGACACTGGCAGAAGAGGAATAAATGGCGATAATCATTTCACAGATAAAGACCTCCCTTGACGAGCCCAGGGAGAACGCCGTGGCAAAGGCTCTGTCAGCGCTCCGGCTGAAGCCGGGGGACGCTGCAGAGGCACGGCTGTACAAAAGCTCCGTGGACGCCCGCCGGGAAGTCTGCTTCGTGCACTCCGTGTATATCCGGCTGAAGGACGCCCGCCGGGAGAGGTCCCTTGCCGAGAAGCGGCAGGACGTCCGGCTGTACGCCCCCGGTGAGCTCACCGTGAAGCGTGGAAGCGAGGGCATGGACGGCAGGATATATGTTGCGGGCTTCGGCCCGGCGGGAATGTTCTGTGCGCTGACCCTGTGCGAATTCGGCTACAGGCCGGTGGTGCTGGAGCGTGGCGCAGACATGGACCGCCGTATCAGCGCCGTGGAGAGCTACTGGAAAGGCGGTCCGCTGGACCGCTCCTCCAATGTCCAGTTCGGCGAGGGCGGCGCCGGGACTTTCTCTGACGGAAAGCTCACCACCCGCATAAACGACCCGCTGTGCTCCCGGGTGCTGGAGCGCCTTGCGCAGTTCGGAGCCCCACAGGAGATACTCACCCAGGCCAAGCCCCACATCGGCACTGACAAGCTGCGGAACGTCGTGAAATCCCTGCGGCGTAAAGTCATCGAGCTTGGCGGAGAGGTGCGGTTCCTGACCCCTCTTGAGGGCGTCCGGCTCCGGGACGGCAGGCTGAGCTCCATTCGCATAAACGGCAGCGATGTCCCCTGCGGTGCGCTGGCTCTTGCGGTGGGACATTCGGCGCACGACACGTTCAGAATGCTCCTGGAAAGCGGCGTTGAGCTCGTCCCGAAGCCGTTTTCAGTCGGGGCGAGGATTGAGCACCTCCAGACCGACATCGACCTTGCCCTTTACGGGAAGTACGCCGGGCACCCGGCGCTCCCTCCGGCGGAGTATCAGCTCTCATACCACGATAACGGCAGGGGAGTGTACACGTTCTGCATGTGCCCGGGAGGATACGTGGTGGCTTCGGCGAGCGAGCCCGGGACGGTGGTCACGAACGGCATGAGCTATTTCGACCGCTCCGGCAGGAACGCAAACAGCGCCGTGCTGGTTTCCGTGGGTCCGGAGGATTTCGGCGGGGGCCCGCTTGGCGGTGCGGAGTTCATACAGCGGCTGGAGCAGAGGGCGTTCGAGATGGGCGGCTCCGGGAGGGCTCCTGCGGAGCTTACAAGGGAGTTCGTCAATGGCGGCGGGAGCTTCACGCTGGGAAACGGTGCGATATCCCTGGGCAAAGTCGAGCCGACATACTCCCCGGGCGTCCAGCCCGCCGACCTCAACGGCCTGTTTCCGGAGTACGTCAGCACGCCGCTGAAGAACGGCCTGAAATATTTCGACCGGCGCATTCCCGGCTTCTCGGACAGCGACAGCGTACTGACGGCGATAGAAACACGCAGCAGCTCCCCGGTAAGGCTCCCGAGGAACGAACAGGGCCTGGCGGCGTGCGCTGACAATCTCTTCCCCTGCGGCGAGGGCTGCGGCTATGCCGGCGGGATAATGTCTGCGGCGGTGGACGGTATACGCACGGCGGTGAAGATAATGGAAAAGTACGCTCCCCCATGCGAATAAATTCACCGGAATGAAACACAATACCCCCGTGAGCGTCTGCTTTCGGGGGTGATTTTGTGAGCGGGTTTGTTTTTGTTTCGGGGACTTCCATGGAACTCCCCGGGTATATCCCGGCGGTGAGTGCGGAGGGTCATGCGGTGGTGGACTCCCCGGAATGCGTAGTGATCCTGGCAGGAGGTCTGCCGGAGATAAGGCGTGCCGCCGCCATGGTCGTGGACGGGGACTGTCCCGGGGAGCTCCCGCCTGGGGTCTGCGGAATTCAGCTGATAACCTGCGGCAGGGGATGCAGGAACACCGTGAGCATTTCCTCGGACTGCGGCGACAGACTCACCCTGGCGCTTAACCGTCCGATACGTACCCTCACCGGCGTCTGCGAGCCCATGGAACTCACGGTGGAGCGCCATGGAAGAACGGACTTTGAATGCATGGCGGGATTTGCGGCGGCGATCATCATCAATACGGAACCAGAATAATATATTATATAACTGTAGGGGAGGGGCTTGCCCCTCCCGCAACCTTTGGATATAATTCGCCGAACCCGATATAGCGTGACGATGAAAACATGCTGTAAAATATGCACATGTCAATACTTTTAGCACGAACGCCTTTTCTGCGTTGCGGGAGGGGCAAGCCCCTCCCCTACGGGTGCGTGGGGGATTATGTGTGATAATAGGCATGACGGGCGCCTGCATTTCTCCTGAACAAAAGGCGCACTAATGGTCATGGACGAAAAAACGGGCGGAAACAGGTTCCGCCCCTACATATGGAAATGGGTCTGCACATTTAACAGACCCATAGTATTTTGTCACACGTTCTGCTGAGCGTTTGAAGCGGCGAATTTCTGTTTGCTCTTCTTGAAGCACCAGAAGAACAGCGGGAACAGGAAGCAGTCTGCAAATAGCCATGCGGTGGGATTCGCATAGCACACGGCGGAAAAGCCGAACACCGGGACCAGCGCCAGTGCCACGGCTCCCCGGGCGATCATCTCGAATACGCCCGAGAAAATGGCGATCTGCGAGTATCCCATGCCCTGTATCAGGAACCTGACGATATTCACGAACGCAAGCAGGATATAGAACGCTCCGTTGCGCACCAGGAACATCTTTGAAAGCTCCAGTATCCTTGCTATCTCGTTGGGGTCGGTGTCGTTGATGAACAGCATCGAAATTGCTTCGCCGAAGAACAGGATTATCAGGAACCCGATTATCGAGTACCCCACACCCAGGCAGGAGCAGTCAAACAGACCCCGCCTGACACGATCCACCTTTCCTGCGCCGATGTTCTGACCGCCGTAGGTCGCCATGGTGCTCCCCATTGCGTCTATCGGGCAGCACAGGAGCTGGCTGACCTTTGTCGCAGCCGTCACCGCCGCAACATAGATAGAGCCGAGGGTGTTCACCGCAGTCTGTATAAGGATAGAACCGATAGCGGTTATGGAGTACTGAAGTCCCATGGGAATACCCACACCGCACAGTCTTGTTATATAGAACCTGTTTATCTGAAGTTCCTCACGGCTGAGGTGGAGTATGTCGAACTTCTTTATCATAAAGATAAGGCAGAGCACGCCGGAAACCAGCTGAGAAATGACCGTAGCCCAACTTGCGCCCATGACTCCCATATCCAGTACGATTATCATGAACAGGTCGAGCCCGATGTTCAGCAGGCTGGAGATTATCAGGAAGTACAGCGGGGTCTTTGAGTCCCCCACCGACCGGATAATGCCGGACAGGATATTATAAAGGAACGTCACCGGAATGCCCAGGAATATCACGAATATGTAGTCGTAGGCTTCCTGGAAGCAGTCGTCGGGGGTGTTCATCCAGGTGAGGATATTGGTGCACAGCAGGCAGGTCGCCGTGGTCAGCACAACGGCGAATATCGTAGCGAGCCAGATGGTGTTGCCTACATATTTGCGCATGGAGTTGTAGTCCTTTGCACCGAACATCTGCGCCACGGGTATCGCAAAGCCGGTACACACGCCCTGCACGAAGCCCAGCACCAGAAAGTTTATCGAGCCGGTGGAGCCCACTCCCGCCAGCGCCTTTATTCCAAGGAACTGTCCCACTATCGCAGTGTCCACCATATTATAGAACTGCTGGAACAGCATGCCCAGAAACAGCGGCAGCATAAATCCAAGTATAAGTTTCATAGGGGAGCCTGTCGTAAGGTCCTTTGTTGAGCTTCCTGCCATATATTCTCCTTCCTGCGTGAATTACACAGCGGTTCTGTTTTGTTCAAAGCAATAGTAATTATACAGTAATGGTGCGGTTTATTCAAGTGGTGAAATGCCCAATTATATGGTTTTTTACATAGATTTTATTTGGAATTATGCACAAATACAATGTGCATGTTTTGTTGCATTTACACAGCAAGTTTTGACGGGACTCTTCGCCGGGCACGCTGCTGATTTGTTGAACATTAACCGATATATGTAATAAAGACTTTGTGCAGAAAACCTATGACATTCCGGGGCGAATTCTGCTTTAAGCGCTGCTCAGTAACGGCGCCCTTTTGTTTGCATAATAACTCAGGAGGAAACAACAATGCAAGGGACAAAATTCCAGAACGCAGCCCGCACAGTCATAAAAATCAGCGACACCTATTGACAAATCCCTGCGGCGGGTATATAATGTAATTACGGTGAGCGTTCACCGAATACATTTTATCTGTTTCGGGGCGGAGTGAAATTCTCCACCGGCAGTGATAGTCTGCGAGCCTGTGGGGGCGGCGTTGCCTGCTTCCAGGGTTGAACCGGTGCGATCCCGGTACCGACGGTATAGTCCGGATGAAAGAATCAGAAAACAAATGTGTTATCGCTTCTGCGTGCATATTTGCGCCCCTGTACAGCCATTTTGTGCGTGCAGGGGCTTTCTGTTTCCCCAGAACATTGGAGGAAAACATGAACAACACATCAACAAAGACAAAGCAGGCTTTCGATGTCCGCAGGCTGGTTTTCACGGCTCTGCTGGGGGCGCTGGCGGTGGTGCTGCTGAAGTTCCTCAGCTTCCCGCTGCCCGTCATTCCAAGCTTCATCACGTTCGACTTCTCGGACGTGCCGGCGCTTCTCGCTTCACTCACCATGGGCCCGGTTTCCGGCGTGGCAGTGTGCTTCCTGAAGAATGCGCTGGGGCTGTTCGGCTCCATGACCGGCGGCGTGGGTGAGCTCTCGAATTTCATTCTCAGCTGTATGCTGGTCATTCCCGCAGGAATAATTGCCAGAAAGACTACCCACACCACAAAGCATGTTGTGCTTGCATGCCTTTCCGGCGCTGTACTGATGGCGCTGATGGGCATTGTATCCAACTACTTTATTGTTTACCCGCTGTACACCGCTGTCATGCCGATGGAGGCGATAATCGGCATGTACCAGGCTATCTGGTCCGGCGCTGACAGCCTTATAAAGTGCCTTGTAGTGTTCAACATGCCGTTCACCCTTGTGAAAGGACTTATTGCGGTGCTGTTCTCAGTTCCGCTTTATAAAAGGCTGCGCCCGGTGTTCAACAGCAGCTCCAGTAACGAAATATAACCCGCACTGCCCGGGCCTTCAGTGCGTGACAGGAGAATAAAAATGTCGCTGAAAGGCTTTTTCGGGCACTTCCGAACTATAACACGGCACCGCCACAGGGTAATTGCGCACTGTGCCAGGGCGGGCATACTCTGGCAGGGACTCAGGCACGACCTATCGAAATACTCTCCCACCGAGTTCATACCCGGCGTGAAGTACTACCAGGGTACCCGCAGCCCCAACGAAGCGGAGCGTGAACAGAACGGCTACTCCCTTGCCTGGATGCACCACAAGGGCAGGAACCGTCACCACTTTGAATACTGGATAGACGTGGACCCGGTGGAGAAAGTCTACAAGCCAGTGAAAATGCCGCTGCGGTTCCTGGTGGAGATGTTCTGCGACCGGGTCGCCGCAAGCAAGATCTACCGTGGCGACAAGTACCGTGACACCGACCCCCTGGACTATTTCCTCTCAAGGAAAGCCACACGCTCCATTCACCCTGAAACTTCGGAGATGCTGGAGAAACTCCTGCGCATGCTCGCCGAAAAGGGCGAGGACGAAACGTTCAGGTTCATCAGGGAACTGCTGCGGGAAGGGAAATATTGACCGCAAATAATAATGGGCTGCTTTTGGCAGCCCATTTTTGCAGCACGTCTCATGCTTGAGATGCGTGACTGACCAGGCGGAAATGGATCCGCTCATACATAAATAAAAGGGCCTGTATATTCATCAGACCCTTTATATTTTCATTGATATGAAGGTCACCTCTAAAGTTATTTCAGCGTTCTTTCCCTCGGGTAGACCTTTCCCTCTCTCAGCAGGCGGAGGTAGTCGGCAGGGCAGTTTATAGGCTCGGGGACGTCTATTCCGCCGCCGAAAAGTCTGTCCAGGTGGTGGCTGTCGGAACCGCCGGTCTTTATCAGCCCGTAGCTGTCAGCGTAGAGCTTCGCACGCTCGTTGTACAGCTTGCGTGGGTCGTGGCTCGCATTTATGACTTCCACAGCGTCAACGTCATGCGGGTAAAGGCTGATGTGATGAATATAGGTGTCGTCCCGGAACGGGTGTGCGTGGACTATGAAACAGCCCATGTCACGCAGTCCGCTGAACAGCTTACGCTCGTCCATCTCCATGAGCGCATGCTCGTTCTGCTTCATCCAGTCCTTGGTCATGCCGTATATGAGGAAGTCTGCGTTATACACCGTGAACTCACAGCCGAACCAGACTTTCAGCCCTATCTCGTCCCCGACCTCCTTGGCATGCTCGTAGCCCAGAAAATAGCGGTCTATGCGCTCCTCCCAGGGTAAGTCCCGGGGGACCGCCGTGTTTGCATTGAAGAAGTGGTCGGTCACGAATATGCCATCGTAGCCCGCCGCCTTGTGCGCCCTTGCCATCTCCGCCGCCGGTGCGCTGGAGCAGGCGCTGCCCTCTTTAGTGTGCATGTGGGTTTCGTATTTGTACATGTTGCTCTCCCCTTTCGTTCTTATCTCATTTTAACACATCGGGGGGAGTTTTGCAAGAGAGTTTGGAAAAATCACATTAAAATGGAATAGCATTCATATTGCTACAGTTTTAATATGTACTTCTTAATTGCAATAATTTGGTTTAATGCGGATACGAGGAAGTGACCGGATCCAACGGCAGGATCGCATATTGTAATAGAATTGATAATATCATTGATTTTTTTACGCTGTTCTAGTGTATCTATTTTTTTGTAAATATCAGTAAGGCTGCCGCAGTTCCACTTCATGGCAGAGTTCACCTTTTCAATTACGGTTCTTTCAATGCTTTTCCTTGTCAAGTATATGGAAATCTGGTGTGCCAGAGTTGAAGGAGATTAGCTGACCTTCGAACAGCTTTATAAAAAGAAGTCTGTTGATCCATGTAATAACCAGTTCATACACAGTGGCGCTAATTTGTTCATCGGGGGTATCTTTCTTTTTCAGTAATCTGATGATCTGGTAGGAAAGAGAGTTTTCTATTTCTGGAGCGATTTCAACGAGTTTTTTGTTTTCAGAGTCGATTTCCTTAAGACCCATGATATAATGGAGCTCATGGTAGAACCTATCGTTAAACTTGTGAGGTTCGTATTGTTTAGATAAGTGATTCTTTATAAAATAGTTTACTGATAAAACCTTGTAGGGATTTTTTAATAGACTTTTCTTTGAGATACATTCCTTTATAATAGGAGAGCCGCCCTGAGATTTTTCGGTTTTTGCGTTCCGCTCAACGGAGCCTTTCGTCTTAGTCAACAAAGCAAAAACGCCAGTCCCACTCCGGGACTGGCGAGAAAAATCGGACTGTTTTGCCGCAATATACATTGCGTGTAATATCCCTCTGTTAGTTCATTTGGAAAAGATAAACGTTATAATAGGAGAGCCGCCCTGAGATTTTTCGGTTTTTGAGTTCCGCTCAACGGAGCCTTTCGTCTTAGTCAACAAAGCAAAAACGCCAGTCCCACTCCGGGACTGGCGAGAAAAATCGGACTGTTTTGCCGCAATATACATTGCGGCAAAACTCTGGCACCCCTTGTAGGAATCGAACCTACAACTGCCCCTTAGGAGGGGGCTGTTATATCCATTTAACTAAAGAGGCGTGTGAATACAATAAATAGTATAGCACAACGGCGTGCGAAATTCAAGAGCATATCGAATTTTTGGTGATGTTGCATAAAATTCACGGTCAAAATTGTATATCAGACAGAATACAGGACTGTCTGATGAACATAATACTGTCCAAATGAAGCAAAAATTTTTCTTTAAGACGGCGCAGAAAATCAGATTAGGTAAATTGCCTAACAGGGTTAAAAGAGCCAGAAGAGCCATACGGGACATGGTCAGAATTAAGTTGTTACAAAGTGGTGACAATTGTGAATAAATCGGCGAGGAAAGATTTATACAAATTGCACATTGACGAAAGCCCCCTTAAAATGTTATAGTGTATTACAAGGATATCTGTGTCCCGATGCACATTTATGCCTTGAAAGGTAAATCCCCGTCAGTTATAGAATGACTGGGTGAACTATTAAGGAGGATTTTTATCATGAAAATCGCAAAGATTCTTTCCGCTGCAGCTGCTGCTGTTGTAGCTGTATCCGCTGTTGCAGTAAGCGCAAGCGCTGACTTCCGTGCAATCACCGATGGTACCCAGTACCTGTTGGCTGACGGCACAGGCAACTATGGTATCTGCCTGTTCTCCGACGGCACAAACAAGGATAACGTACCGGCTATGTCCATCGACGGTCTTGACCTCGCAGCTATCACACACGTTGCTTTCACATTCGATGTTATCGATGATGCTGACAACCGTGACTGGTGGGATGGCATGGGCGGCGGCGCTATCGTAGTTTCCGCACACTCTGACCTCACTACTAACGATGCTGACCTGTACAACAAGTACAACTGGGCAACTGCCGGCAACTTCTGGGGCGTAGTTGATGAGGACCTCGGTCTTGAGACTCTCGACGCTGCTCAGGGTATCCAGGCAGTTAAGGTTGGCGACTATACCTACAAGATCGAAGCTGACGTTATCAACCCTGTTGCTAACGGCGACATCGGCAACCTCTCCCTGTACAGAGTATTCATGCAGGCTTGGAGCTTCACAATGTCCGATATCGAAGTAATCAAGACCGAGCTGTCTGACGCTAACGGCAACGTTCTCGCTACTTTCGACGCTAAGGGCAACCTGACCCTCGGCTCTTCCGCTGCAGCTGCTGATGACACCGCTGCTCCTGCTGACGATGTTGTTTATGACGCTACAGACGCTGGTACAACCGCTCCCGCTGACACCAAGGGCTCTCCTGACACCGGTGTTGAGGGCGTAGCTGCTGTTGCAGGCGTAGCTGTTGTAGCTGCTGGCGCAGTTGTTCTCTCCAAGAAGAGAAAGTAATTTCTGCCCGTCATATAAGCTGACAGAACATTTTGGGAAAATTTCAGATTTTTTTTGAAAAGCCTGAAACTTTTTTCCGACCAGCCGTGACTACCGTAGTGCGAACGGAAAATATGAAAAATTTCAAAAAATAATGAAACTTTTTCGTAGGTTCCCACGACTACGGTCGTGTACGGCACAAAACAAGTTTATTACATCCGAGTGCCCGATAACTCAGAGATGTTATAAAAAACAACATTAGGAGGACTATTATGTTAAGAAGAAGAATTCTTGCTTCTGCTATGGCTTCTGTTATGGCTATCGGCTCTGTTGCCGTTGTAGCTAACGCAGAGACCACCGCAGCTGCTACTACACAGGCTAAGACCAAGGCTGACCTCGAAGCATATGTAAAGAGCTTCGACAGCTTCAGAACCAGCAAGCTCAACGACTATGGCTCCATCTCTGGTGAGAAGTTCATGGACGCTATTGAGTACGCAGAGAACGTTGTTGCTGACAGCAAGTCCACTCTGGATGATTACACTGTAGCATACGCAATGCTCGAAGCTACCTATAACAAGCTCAAGATCTACACCGCTGAGGAACTCAAGGCTCTTCTCGACACCAACAAGAAGAACTACGAAGATGGCAACATCTACAACGAAGAGCTCGGCGATCCGATCTTCAAGGAAGATGGCTACGCAGTATTCGAGGACGCTTATGAGAATGCAGAAGCTTACCTCGGTTCCGCTGACAGCAGAAACATCACTGATGCTTACGAGACTCTGGAAGATGCAGCTAACGGCCTGTCCAGATACACCGTTGTAACAAAGGCACAGTTCAGAACCGCTCTGAAGGAATATGAGACCATGCTCCAGAAGGAGTACGCTTATGAGTCCTGGAGAGTTGGTACAATGGGTACTGACTGGGTTGACCTGAAGGCAGTTGACGGCGAGACAGGTTACTGGGGCTATTCCGGACAGTCCATCGCTTACGGCGTTCTGTTCGAGCACCTCGAGTCCGCTAAGGACTACATCAACGGCGCTTACGAGCAGATGGACGAGATCAAGTCCCTCAACAAGACTTCTCTCACCGAGATCGTAAAGGGCTACTATGCAGCAGTTAACGCTGTATCCGTAATGAACGCTTGGAAGGCTGATGACACCAACCGTGGTTCCAAGTCCAACGTTAAGAAGCTCCTCGACACCTACCACAGCAGACTCGTAGCTGACTATGCTACCACCGATGCTGAGGATCTGTTTGATGCAGTTAAGGTTGTTGCTGGCACCAACATGAAGGTCCTTATCACCATCAATGATGGCCAGGCTACCAAGTGGCTCGACCTCTCCAAGGCTGATGACAATGCAGAGTTCACTGCATATGGTTCTGTTTGGAACGGTACTGCGGCTAAGTACACTGTAAACCCTGACCTCAGCGCTGACAATGCAAAGTTTGATGTTTTCAAGACCACTTCTTCTGGTATCAATATCAAGTCCGGCGTACAGTTCTACATCCCGCTGAATGAGGACGGCTACTGGGATGGCTCTGCAATTTCCACTACCAAGCCCTCTGGCAAGTATAAGCTCATCACCAAGAATGTAGAGGTTGACCTGACCGACTACATCAATGTAACATCTGCTGATGTAGATGCTGACTACGACAATGCTAATTTCAACAACGTACTCGATGGCGATGGTTACGGCGTTGATATGGGTGGCTGGAACGCTTACGAGCGTGTAGGTCAGTGGGGCGGCGTTCAGGGTTCCTCCGCTGTATTTACCGCTGGTGCTGCTACCCCTGATGCTAAGGAAGTTATCTCTTCCGACGGCGTGAAGGTTCCGCTGAGATCTGACCTGCAGTCCGCTATGGCTCTTGCTGAGCTGTATCTCTCTGGCAACAAGACCGCTATTGCTGACAGCTCCAACCTGGTTTACGATCTGGATACCACCAACTCCATCGGCAAGGGCGCAGCTAAGGGCTCTTCCGCTGAGTGGACAATGGTATACCGTTACCTCGGTTATGCTCTGCACGACAAGTACGATACTTCCTATGATCTGTACACCAAGGCAGACGTTAAGAAGCTCGTTGACGACGCTTATGAGCTCGCTGAGAAGACCGGTGACGCTGCTCTGTTCACTATCCGTCACACCGACCTCGTTGACGCTCGTCAGTTCGCACTTGACTGGATCAAGTCCGCTAACAAGGATAAGAAGTACAAGGACAACGTTTCCGCTCCTGAGGTTGGCGGTCAGTACCTGACTTCTACCGATGTATATGTAACTCTGAAGAAGTACTATGATGCACTTAACAGCGAGTTTGAAGCATTCAAGTACAGCTTTGAGGACGTATATGTAAAGATCTCTGAGGTTAAGGGCATGATCGACGATGGCGATCTGAAGGCTACCGATACTCTCGTAGCTGCTCTTGAGGAGACTGCATACAGACTCTCTATCGTTGGTTCCTTCGAGGAAGCATTCGGTATCGAGAACGATGCATTCACAACCGACAGATACTTCCAGGGCTTCAACCGTGTATTCACTTCCAACGATGATGTAAACCTGGCTACTTCCAGAGAGGCTGACGGTACAGCAAAGACCGAAAAGATCGACAAGCCCGACAACAACGCAGTAACCAAGTCCCACAAGCTCCTGAAGGACGCTTACGAGGCTCTGCTTGCTGAGGTTAAGGCTCAGACTGAGGTTAAGACAGTTCTCGGTGATGTAAACGGCGACGGCGTTGTAAACGCACTCGACGCTGCTGCAATCCTGAAGGCTGTAGCTGCTGGCACCGCTATCGATGTAGCTGTAGGCGACTACAATGCTGACGGCGTTGTAAACGCACTCGATGCTTCTGCAATCCTGAAGGCTGTTACACAGGCTTAATCACCTGGCAATCGTTTAATTAATCTGTTCCCCCGGGGCGCAAGCCCCGAGGCGGAACTTATTAAATAAGCTAAAAATAATATGGAGGAAAACTATATGAAGAAGATTTTATCTCTCGGCGCTGCTGCTGCAGTTCTGTCCCTGACAGCTGTTGCTGCTTCCGCTGCTATTGAACCCAAGCTCTCCACCGATGCTCCTGTAGCTGGTGAGACTGTTACCGTTGAGGTTGTTGCTACTGGTATGACTCAGGAAGCTACCACCTTCACTGTAAAGGCTTCTGACAACCTGACTCTCGTTGACGCTGTTAAGACCGATTCTGGTCTGGCTGAGTTCAACAAGGACACCAACAAGTTCGCTTGGGCAGGTTCTTCTGTTCCCGCTGACGGCACTGTTCTTCTGACTCTGACCTACACCGTTGACGCTGCTGCTGACGAGGAGATCTCCGTAGCTCTCGTAGCTGACGCTGGCTTCGTTGACATCTCTGCTGACGCTGTATCTGCTGTTGTAGTAGGCGGCGCTGATAATGTTTCTGACGAAACTTCTTCTGAGGATTCCATCGAGGTTTCTTCTGAGGATAGCTCTGATGATTCCGGCCTGACCTCTTCCGATGAGACTTCTTCTGAGGAGTCCACTGAGGATGCTGGCAATGCTGACAACACCGACAACAACAAGGGCAACCCCAACACTGGTGTTGCACTGGCAGTAGTTCCTGCTGTTCTGGCTGGCGCTGCAATCGTAGTTGCTAAGAAGAGAAAGTAATCAGTAAACTCTGATGCTTCTTGTCTTATGACTTGAACATGAGCCCACTCCGCAAGGGGTGGGCTTTTTGTTTTGTCTGGTTAATATGTCGGGTAGCACCCGGAGCGTTGCATCATTCAGAATGTGCGCATTCAGGAAATAGACAGATGGGACATGTCAGATCATGAATAGTGCGTACAACAATTGAAAATTTGCATGGTGGTGCAGAACAAATATAAGCCGATAAAACAAAGCCAAATAAGCTGTAAATAAATGGACGGTGCATTTGAATAAACTTTTGCAGGGGTTTTTGTGCATAATGACGAACAAGCGTGAGATCAGACATATTTTCAAGAAAATTACCTAATTATAAGCTAAGAAGTTAATGAAAGCAACCAATATGTAGATAAAAAAAGAAGAAAACAAGGCGTAAACACAAGATATAGATTGGAAAGGTTTTGAAAATAAAAATAAGTCCCAGGAATGATTGTTTTTCGTAATTTATATAATGTGACTAAAAAAATTCAAATCTTATTGACATTGACGGTTGAATTTGATATAATTATAAGGGTATTTATGATGGCAGTGTTATGGAATAGTGATGATTTCGTCGAATTCACACAGACATGAGGGGAAAATATGAATAGTATTATAGAAGCCAGAAAAGTCTGTATGGATTTTCAAATCGGGGACGGAAGCACAGTCCATGCACTAAAAGGGATCGACCTGCAGATCCAGCCGAACAGGCTTTCGGTGCTGCGGGGCCGCTCCGGCTCAGGTAAAACAACTCTTATAAATATCCTCGGCGCCCTTGACCGGCCTACCTCCGGAGAGGTGATGTTCCTCGATAAGGACATCACAAAGCTCCCCGATAAGGAAAGGGACCGGCTGCGCAGAGTCGATATGGCGTTCGTGTTCCAGTCCGTGGCGCTCATTTCAACAATGACCGCTTTCGAGAACGTGGAGTTCGCACTGCGCCTGACCGATCTGCCTTACAAGGAGCGTGTCGAGCGTGCACGCCAGAGCCTCGTTCAGGTCGGGCTCGAGAAGCGCATGAACCACCGCCCCGGTGAAATGTCCGGCGGCGAACAGCAGAGAGTGGCTATCGCCCGTGCGATCTCCCACTCGCCCAAGATCATCTTCGCAGATGAGCCTACAGCGGAGCTCGACTCGCCGACAGCAATGGCGGTGATGAAACTCTTCCAGGATATCGTCCGCCAGAATGATCTAACCATAGTCATGACAACCCATGACACGGCTATGATGGAAATGGCTGATATCGTTTACACGCTGGAGGACGGCGTGATTTCTGATGTTTTGGAGAATTCCGCAGCAGAAGAAAACGTACAGCATGAAAGGGAGGGTGCAGATGCCTAAGAAGGTCATGCTTGCTCCGCCCGAGAACATCATGGTACAAGCAGAAAACCTTGTGAAGATCTATAAATCCAGGGACGTTGAGGTAATGGCGCTCCAGGGGCTCGATCTTACGGTCGAGCGGGGAGAGCTGATGGGACTGGTCGGCTCCAGCGGCAGCGGTAAATCAACACTGCTGAACATGCTGGGCGGTCTGGACAGACCCTCGGCGGGAAGCCTTTACGTTGACGGCGTGGACCTGCTGAAGTTTACGGAAAAGGATTTCATAGAGTATAAGCGGAAAACGGTGGGGTTCGTGTGGCAGAACAACGCCCGCAACCTTATCCCGTACCTTACCGCAAAGCAGAACGTTGAGATGCCGATGCTGCTCTCCGGCTACTCCGGAAGAACGCAGAGAGCCAACGAACTGCTGGACATGGTGGGACTTTCTCACCGGAAAAACAGCCGACTGGACCAGATGTCCGGCGGTGAACAGCAGAGGGTCGCAATTGCGATAGCCCTTGCGAACAACCCGAAGCTGCTGCTTGCCGACGAGCCTACCGGTTCGGTGGATACGGCAACATCAAAGCTTATCCTGGACGTGTTCAGGGAACTGAACCGTGCCATGGGCGTCACGATAATCATCGTAACGCATGATACAAAGCTGTCGGCGCAGATAGACCGTGTCGTTGCGATACGGGACGGCAAGACCTCTACGGAGCTTGTGCGCAGGCAGGGGGCGCTGAAGTCGTTCGGTGAACTGTCCGAAGAGCAGTCGGCTCATGAGGAGCTGACAGTTCTCGACCGTGCCGGCAGACTGCAGATCCCGAGGGAGTATCTCGAAGAACTCGGGCTCAGGGGCGGAGATAAGGTCCGTGTTGAGCTTGAGGACGGGAAGATCTCCATTTACCCGAGAGGGTTCAAAAGTTAAACGATCGGGAGGGAGAACCCGATTTGCTGCAAAGCATTTTCTAGGAAAGGTGGATTACACTGTGGCAAAAGAGCGAAACATGAAGCTGAAAAGGGTCACATCACTGTTTATGTCGGCTGTGATGGCTGCTACCCTGGTTCAGGTTCAGCTGGCGCCTGGAGCTGCCGCTGAGGATTCGGTCGAAACGGCCGCCGATGTGGAAGAATTCAGCATAGTCAGCAACAAGAATGCGTACAGAAAGTACATAGCAAGATACCCTGACGCTGCAAAACCCATGGAAGAGATAAACGTTGACATCACCGACTTCGAGCAGAGCGACGATATCGACGTCAAGCTTGAAAGCTACGAGGGCGAGGATAACTGCGTGGCATGGGTGGACTGCGAGGGAACTCTCACATGGCATTTTGACGTAAAGACCGCCGGCCTTTACAACATGGAGATGTTCTATCACCCCAAGACCGCAAACAACACTACCATCGAGGTCGAGATGAAGATCGACGGCGAGGTTCCCTTCGATGAGGTAAAGCTGGTCGAGCTTGACAGGTACTGGAAGAATGAAACGGCGATCACCCGTGACTCCAGGGACAACGACCAGCGCCCCAAGCAGGTACAGTATGACACCTGGATCCATTATCCTATCAAGGATAAGGACGGTCTTATCAACACGCCTTATTTCTTCTACCTTTCCGAGGGATCCCACACGATCTCCCTCACTGGCGTAAAGACGAACCTTTATGTGAAGGGCATGCGCTTCTACAATACGGAAGAGCTTCCCTCCTATGCTGATATAGCTCCCTCTCAGGCTGAGATCGACGCTACCCCCAGCATGGGCGAGAACGAGGGCTTTATCCAGGGCGAGACCCCTGCTTACACGACCTCCTCTACCCTTTATCCTACATACGACAGGACAGACTGCTCCGTTTACCCCGCAGACCCGGTAAAGAAGCGCTACAACACTATCGGCGCTGACACCTGGGATCAGGCGGCTCAGATGGTCGCATGGACTGTCGAGGTGCCCGAGGAAGGCTACTACAAGATCCGCCTCAGAGCACGTCAGAGCACGATGCGTGGTTTCTTCTCCAACCGCCGTGTTTACATCAACAAAGAGGTCCCCTGCAAGGAGCTTGACGATATCAAGATCCAGTACGACCCCAACTGGCAGACGGTAGACCTTACCGACGCTGACGGAAATCTGATCTACGTTCATCTCGACAAGGGCGAGAACGAGATCAGGCTCGAGGCTGTGCCCGGCGACATCGGCGCAGTTATGGAGCGTCTTGACGACCTCATTTTCGAGCTGAACTACTACTACAGACGTATACTCATGATCACGGGTCCGAGCCCTGACGAGTACAACGACTATTACCTCGAGGACCAGATCGACGGCCTGTTCGACTTCATTAAGAGAGCCATCGACACCC
>CAKSGA010000035.1 GCA_934454435.1 uncultured Oscillospiraceae bacterium
GGCTTTCATCACCGAGCAGGAACTCCCCAGGAGCATTTATCTTATCGAAGGTGCAAAGAAGTGCGCTATCGAGATCTGCTCGCTGTCCAAGACCGCAGGCTTCACCGGCACCCGCTGCGGTTACACCATCGTTCCGGAAGAGCTTATCCAGAAGGACAGCCAGGGCAATGACGTGAAGATAGCCGACCTCTGGAACAGACGTCAGGGCAGTAAGTTCAACGGTGTTTCCTATCCTGTTCAGCGTGCGGCTGAGGCTGTGTTTACTCCCGAGGGACAGAAGCAGACAAAGGCTACCATCGCTTACTATCAGGAGAACGCAAGGATCATCGCAAAGACCTGCGATGAGCTTGGTATCAAGTACACCGGCGGTATCAACTCCCCGTACATCTGGCTCAAGAGCCCGAATGGAATGGACAGCTGGGCGTTTTTCGACTACCTGCTGAACGAGATCCAGGTCGTAGGAACTCCGGGCGCAGGCTTCGGCGCAAACGGCGACGGCTGGTTCAGACTGACCGCTTTCAGCACCCACGAGCTCACCACCGAGGCTATGGAGAGATTCAAGACGCTGTTCAA
The DNA here is from genome assembly GCA_934454435.1 of uncultured Oscillospiraceae bacterium. Lineage (GTDB taxonomy): Bacteria > Bacillota > Clostridia > Oscillospirales > Ruminococcaceae > CAG-115. The sequence continues at coordinate 574 of CAKSGA010000035.1, forward strand.
GAAGTAAGCATACGCACCAAAAGGGAGGGGCAAGCCCCTCCCTTTTATTATTTGTTGACTTCCTTTAGCAGCTTGTCGAAATCCTCCTGTGGAATGGGCTTTGAGTAATAGAAGCCCTGTGCGGCGTCGCAGCCGCAGTCGTGAAGGAACTGAGCCTGCTCCTTGGTTTCAACGCCCTCTGCGATGATGTCAAGACCGATATCCTGCGACATTGAAATGGTGTGGGAGATTATCTTCCTGCCCCTGCCGCTTTCCATGAACCTGGAAAGGAACTCACGGTCTATCTTCAGCACATCGAACTGCGTAGTTTTCAGCATGTTCAGTGAGGAATAACCCGAGCCGAAATCGTCCATCAGCATCGTGAATCCGGCGTCCTTCATCTGCTGTACCACATCGGAAACTCCCAGGGCGTCTGTGGTTTCTGTTATCTCGAGCTCAAGCAGCTTTATCGGCACATCATATTTCTTCACAAGGTTCAGGAGGTAATCAACGACATCGAACGAGTGTATGTATTCCCTTGAAATGTTCACCGATATCGGAACCGGCGTGACGCCCTTGTTTATCCAGTCGCTGATCTTACGGCAGGCGCTTTCCCAGATGATCTGGTCCAGCTTCAGAATGAACCCGTTCTCCTCAAAAACCGGAACGAAATCTGCGGGGGAGATCATTCCCTTCTGCGGGTGTATCCATCTGGCCAGTGCCTCGGCACCGATTATCTTCCCGGTGGATATGCTGTACTTCGGCTGGAGGAACATCACGAACTGATTGTCCACCAGCGCCGTTTTCATGTCCTCTTCGATTATCTGCTTCTTTTGCAGCTCGTTTTTCATTCTTCCGTTGAAGAAGCCGATGTTGTTCAGTGCGCTGCCCTTGACGGACTGACGTGCAATACTTGCGTTGTCGCCGTGTCTGCGGGTGTGGAGCGTTCTGTCCTCGGCAATAGCTACGCCGAATATCAGGCGGTAGTCCATGTCATGGAACCCTGACAGCATGCTTTCTATCTTGTGTATGAAGTCGAGCAGCTGCCGGTCGCTGTTAAACGTCGTCACGACCATGAACACATCTGCAGTCAGGCGGCAGTAGGGCTGCTCCTCGCTGCATATCAGCCCCAGAGTCTGCGTCAGGAACGCAAGCAGCTCGTCGCCCTCCTCAACGCCGTATTTCTCATTTATCAGCTTGAAGCGCTCAACATCGAACTGAATGAACGCTATCTCTTCGTCCGGGTGACGTGCCATCATGTCGGCTATCTCCTGGCTGTATATCTGCGGAGCACGGTCAGACGAGAAACTTGTAAGTATCTTCTTTGTCACTATCTCTTTGGAACTGTACGGCCGAATAGTCCCGTGGACTGCAAGTATCTTCCCGTTATCGTCCCGCAGAAAATGCGCAAAGAACCCGCACAGGGCATAATCGTCGTCCGGCCGGAATTTCATATTGATGTCCACACTAAGGCTGCTGCGGTCTGTTCCGGAGATTATCCCGCTTTCCAGCTGGGAACTGAAAATATTGAACTGCGGCATGGACTGCTCGTCTATCAGTCCGCTGTCCCTCAGGAAATCAAGGGGGTCGTCGGTAACTTCTTTGAACAGGTCGCTGCCGGCGGTGACAACAGTGCCTTCAGTGCAGTCCCACAGGAAGTGGAGCGAGTGTTTGTCCTTATTCAGAATGTCGATAAATAACTGTTTGTCTTTTTCAGAGATACTGCACATTCTAACACCACCTTCATGAAAATACACTTTTCTTATACAATTATACCACACTTTTTCACAAATTGCAAGTGTTTTTGTGAAAATTGTAGTAAACAGGATGGGGGAAACTCAAACAATCGGCGTTATTCGATATTATTCTGCGGAATGCGCATGATCTTGAAGTAATCGAGAGCCGTAAAGGAACGCTCAGTACGGGCGAGAAAATAGTTCTCGGTGACCCGTCCCAGAAGCTCCGCCCCGTCAGGGGAGAGCGTAAATCTGAATGCCCGGTCCAGCTTTGCGTATACGATGTTCCGCATAGCGGAAAGTATCTCCGGGGTGAGTACGAAGAAGTTTCCACGGTATTCCCGGTCGAAGCAGTCGCCGCATATGAGCTCGCCGTTTTCCGGCAGGAAGAACATTTCCTGGTGCTCGAACGCACCGCAGTTGCAGCAGCCCCGAAGGTCCGGGAGATATCCCAGCATGCAGGAATATCTCAGCTCGAACGCCGACTTCACGGCAGAAAGCGCCGCCGGTGACTGCGCACGCTCCGCTTCGTAAAGGGATATCGCAAAGAACCTCACCAGGCTGTCGGAGGCGTACTGTGCCTGTTCCTGCGGAGTGCAGAACTTCACCGCCTGCGCAAAATACGAACCCAGGGCGAGCTTCCCGATGTCGCTGCCGAGCTCATGGAAGCTCCGTTTGGGCTTTGCGGAGTTCAGGGTATAGCGGAGCTTTGTTTTGTTCAGGCAGAAGGTCGCATAGGAAAACAGCCCGCAGGAACCAAGCAGCGAGCTGTTTATCTTCTTTACGCCGTGCGCCGTCGCTTCGATTATACCCTGTTCATCGGTGAGGATATCGAGGAAACAGCTGTTTTCCCCTATCTCACGTCTGCCAACGACTATCCCGTCATAGGTGAACAGCATGTTAACACCTCCTGAAAGGGCGCTTACATTCCCTCGTCCTGGTCGAACATTCCTAGGTCGGAGATGACACGCTCACGGTTGCGCCAGTCCTCCTTGACCTTGACGAAGCACTGCAGGTTGACCTTTGCGCCGAGAAGGTCCTCCATGTCGGTGCGTGCCATGGACGCTATCTGTTTCAGGCGCTCGCCGCCCTTGCCGATTATCATGCCCTTGTGGCTGTCCTTTTCGCAGATTATGACCACGCTGATGTCGATTATCTCGGTGTCGCCCTTCATGCGGCTCTTGAACTTCTCAACGTCCACTGCCGTGCCGTGGGGGATCTCCTCCTGCATCACACGCAGTATCTTCTCACGCACTATTTCCGAGCACATGAAGCGCTCTGTGCGGTCAGTTGCGATGTCGTCAGGAAAGAAGTGCTCGCCCTCTACTGCGAAGCGCTCCAGCACCGGGAGTATCTGGTCGGTGTTTATGCGGTTCTTTACGGATATCGGGATTATCTCCTCGAAATCGTAGAGCTCGGAGTACTGCTGTATTATTTTCAGTATCTCGCTCTTGTCCCTGAGCAGATCGACCTTGTTCAGCAGAAGCACCACGGAAGTCCCCCGGGAAGCGAAGCTGCGGATAAGATCCTGCTCGATGGAGGATATCTTTTTTGTGACGTCCGCCATGAGTATAGCACAGTCCACATCGTCAACGCTTTTCCTGATGGATTTCACCATGTGTTCTGACAGCTTGGTGCGTGGCTTGTGCATACCGGGAGTGTCAATGAAAACGTACTGAATGTCCCCGACTGTCAGCAGACCGTTTATGCGGTTGCGTGTGGTCTGGGGCTTTTCGCTGACTATCGACACCTTCTCGCCGACCAGAAGATTTGTCAGCGAGGATTTTCCGGCGTTAGCACGGCCGGTTATTGCTATGAATGCGTTCTTTGTCATTTTATTTACCCTTATATTCCAGTCTGAATTCTTCGTAAACTATCGGCATATCCTCGGAAAATTCCCCGCCGATCGCCTTAAAGAATTCCCTGTGACGTGCAAGCCAGTCCTCAATGTTGTCGTCCTCGCCCATTTTGAGCACCTGTTCGAGCGTTATCTCGCTGAACCTTATTATCTGCGACCGAATGGTCTTTATAACGCAGCGTGGAAGACCGTCCCAGTCTGCGATTATCGTATATGTGCCTCTTTTCGGGAGCTCCATGCCTTCGTTTCGGTATATCCGTGCACGCTTTTTCCCACGCTTGATAAGCTTTATAAGGTGTTCAGATGTGGCGGGATCTTTTCCCATATTGGATTTTCCCACACTCGTGATATTTTCTTCAGGCTTCTTTTCTGCAACGAACTGATGCCAGAATTCGTCAACTGCTTTATAAATGTACTCATTGTACATGTCGGGGCGCTTGCGTTTCGTCACCCTGAGAGCTTCACGCTGCTGCCATTCGGTGACGGTGCGGTGATCTCCCGTAAGAAGCGTTTCCGGGACTTTTCTGCCGTGCCATTCCTCCGGGCGGGTATACTGTGGGTACTCCAGGAGCCCGTTGTAGTGGCTTTCTATGCTGTAGGCGTCCTCGTTGGGGAGCACTCCGGGCTGAAGTCTTGCCACGGCGTCCGCAATGATAAGCGCCGGGAGCTCGCCGCCGGTCAGCACGTAATTGCCGACTGAAAGCTCCTCGCACTCCAGCTCGTCCAGCACACGCTGGTCAACGCCCTCATAATGCCCGCAGAGAAGCACTAGCCAGGGCTCCGAAGCAAGCTCCTGCACCTTTTTCTGCGTGAGCACCTCGCCCTGGGGGGACATGTAGATGATTCGTGGCTTCCCCTCGTGCTGTGACTTTATGTCGGCGATACAGTCGAACACCGGCTGAGCCTGCATGAGCATTCCTGTGCCGCCGCCGTAGGGCTTGTCGTCCACACGGCGGTGCTTGTTCTCCGTATAGCTGCGGATATCGTGAGAGTATATCTCGATGTGGCCGTTCTTTATGCCCCTGCCGACTATGCTCTCATGGATAACGCTGTCGCACATATCCGTGAACAGCGTTGCAATGTCGATCCTCATTCTTCGTCACCGTCGTCAAAAAGCCCGGGCAGCGGACGAATTATCATCTCGCCTGCGTCAAGGTCGGTTTTCAGGACTACCTCGTCAATGCAGGGGAACATAAGCTCGCTGCCGTCGTCCTTTCTGATGGAGTAGACGTCGCTGGCACCGTTCTGGTAGACATCGGTTATCTTGCCGTAGACCTCGCCGGTGTCGGCGTCCTTTACGGTAAGCCCGATGATGTCCTGAATGAAGTACAGACCCTCTTCCAGCTCAGCGTCGCTGCGGTCGAGATAGAGTATCTTCCCGATGAGCGGCTGCGCCTGTTCTATCTTGTCGATACCCTGGAACTTCATGACCACGACGTTCTTGTGCGGAAACGCCCGGGTGACTTCCATGGGGGTCTTTCCCCTGTCGAGATACAGCGTGTCGAAGTCGCAGAGGACCTCGGCGCTGTCGCAGTAGTACTGCACCCGGACTTCGCCCCTGATACCCTGGGTAGCGACTATCTTACCAATTTCGAGAAACTGTTTTTTCATATCGACCTCTTAAAGACCTATCTTGATAATCTCGTCAAAGCCCTGCTGCTTGGCCTTTGAGTAAGCCTTGTCAGCTTTCTTGCGGTTTGCTGCGGCGATAAGGGTGACATCGCTTTCAGCCTGGAGCTCATCGGATTTTGCGATAGCTTCCAGGATAGCTTCCGGGCTGTGGAGGACAGCGGTCTTTTTTCTGCTTCCTGCGAGCTGGATATTGTTCTCGGTAACGATGGAGAAAATTCTCTCAAAGCCGATGGAGAAGCCGACTGCGGGAACTGTATCCCCGGTAAATCTGCCGATGAGGTTGTCGTAGCGTCCGCCGCCTGCGACGGTTCCGCCGAACTGCTTGCTTGCGACCTCGAAAACGGTGCCGGTGTAGTAGCCCTGACCCCTTACCAGTGACGGGTCGAATTCAACAGTGTAGCTGTCGGAGAGCTTGTCGGCGGTTTCGATGATGGTGCGGAGCTGCTCCAGCGTTTCCTTTGCGTCCTCGGAGCAGTACTGAGCCATGTCGTCCAGGGTCAGCTTACCCTTAGCGAGAAGAGCGGACAGGCTGTTTACGGCTTCCTCGGGCATGCCTTTTTCACGGAGCTCAGCGGCAACGCCGTCAGCGCCTATCTTGTCGAGCTTGTCGAAGCTCACGGAAACGGTATCGAGGGCGTCCTCGGGGAAGCCCATGGTGAGCAGGGAATTCCTGAGCACACGGCGGTCGTTCACACGCACGGTGAACTCTCCGATACCGATCTTTGAAAGCGCCTTTGCAGTGACGGAGATCAGTTCGATCTCGCAGCACCAGGAGTCGGAGCCGAGAATGTCGATATCGCACTGCACGAACTCACGGAGCCTGCCACGCTGGGGTCTTTCAGCACGGTAGACCTTGTCTATCTGAATGCACTTGAACGGTGAGGGCAGGCTGTTCCTGTTGTTCGCATAGTAACGTGAGAGAGGCAGGGTAAGGTCGTAGCGCAGACCGAGATCGCACAGCTCCTTTTCGTCCACGGGGGATTTTGCGAGGGCTTCTGCGAGCTTGTCGCCACGCTTCATTATGCGGAAAATGAGGTTGAGGTTGTCGCCGCCGTCGCTCTTGTCGAGGTTCTCTGCGCTCTCAATGGCGGGAGTGTAGATACGTGTGAACCCGCTTGCGGTGTAGGTCTCGAGAATGATGTTCATAAGGCGGTCACGCTGAGCGGCTGCCTCTGGTAGATATTCCTGCATACCCTTCTGAGGTTTTATGTTCATGTTTGTGTTTCCTTTCGTTTATAGATACTGGATAAATCCAGTCTTTTCAGTCCTGTTGTAGCCTGCGTGCTCGTAGAAGTTCAGAGTGCTGGGCAGCTTTGAGCCGGTCATGAGCACCAGCCGGTAGCAGTTGTTCTGCACGGCGAGCTCCCGGGCATATTCAAGGCAGGCGGTAGCTAGGTGACGTCCCCGGAAGTCCGGGTGCGTTACGACATTCTCGACCCATGCATAGGGTCGGGGCCCGTGGGTGAGGTTCGGCACTATGACGCAGGTCACGGTGCTCGCCAGTCTGCCGTCCTCTTCGGCGACTATCAGGTGGTAGTCCGGGTCGTTCATCAGGCGTTCCCAGAGCTCCCGGGTCTGTGCTGCGGGAGGTATCTCGGTTTCGTGAAGATGCAGATATAGCTCCATAAGCTGTTCGTATTCGTCTGGGCGGACTTCTCTTATCATGGGCGGCCTCCTTGCATACATATATTATATTGTACCACAAAAGCGCATTGATTTCAAGAGGTAACAGACAAAAAACGGCTTTCTGCGCAGAATTCAGCGTGCTTCACAAGCGGACACCTTGATTATTCCGCTATGCGGCTCCGGGCAAAAATAAAAGGCGCCGCAGCGGAACGAACCGCATAGCAGCGCCGATTATGGTGACCCATCCGGGACTCGAACCCGGGACACCTTGATTAAAAGTTTCAGAAGAAAGGAGGTCGAGATCATGCCTGATATCTATGATTGGATCGATGATATGATCCTCGAAGGTGACGCCGATGAAACAGGTTCAGATTGACGAGGATCTGTTCATTATGCTCTGTCAGTACTTCGCCGATGGTGATGAGTCCCTTAAAGATGATATCACGTCAGCATTATCTGAAAAACTAGATAAGCTGATAGCCCGTAAGCTGTTCACAGAGTATAAACAAGCATCACCTGAGCAGCGTGAAGCAGCTCGTCAGCGGTACCTTGATCACGCCCAGATCAGCCCCTCTTTCCGCTCCGAGAACGAATCTTCTTTCTAATAGCTGCTTACACAAGCGTGTTACGCTTGTGTCATAAATCTTGATCAGCTGACGCCAAACAGCAGATCTTGCATAAAAAAAGCCCGACAAATTGCCGGGCTATTGGTGTTTCATGAATTATCCCCCCTCCGGTTGCGCTTCAGCGCCCGGAGGGGGGAATTTTATATTTTCGGGTACCTCGCCGAAAGTCCGGTTGGTAATACGGACTTTCCATTACAACTTACTATCATCAGACTGTTTGCTCAACAAAATGTTCAGCTTTCTTTCAACTATGTCTAATCTGTCTGCGACCAGTCTCTTTTCTTTCTGAAGCTCCTTTAATGTCTTTATACTTTCAAATATGTAGTAATAGATTATGAAATCGGCTATTATCGCTATTATATTGATTATTAATGTAACTATATTCATGATGCTATCCTTTCTACTTAAGTGTATTTATTAATTCTGTATAGTAATTTCTTTTTGGCTTTTATGTCAACAGGATCATTTCTGTTTGTCATTATCGTTATTTCTATCGTTTTAAGCTCGCCGTTCTCGCTTTCGCTCTCTGCATATAGGTAGTTAGAGTTTGTTATGTATTTGCTTTTTAGTGTCTCTGGAGTGAATTTGTCCTTTATCTCTTCAAAGAATACGTGTCCTGTGTCACTGGATAGGTTTATTTCTATATGTATATGGTTTATTATCAGTCCTTCGGTCTCGTTGGTTTCATTGACGAGCTTGTACCCCTTCACCATTCCTATTTCCTGAAGTACATAGTGTTTTGTGTAGTCCGGGGTGAAGTGTTCTTTTTTCTTCATGTTCTTCCCTTATTTCTTGTTTATGTTTATAATTGCTTTTTTGTTCTGCTCCTGTTTTATGTTTATAGTATTATTTTCAGATATTGTTTTGGGTTCTGGGTTGTCTGTCAGTTCTGCTATATAATCAATGCTTACATTATAGAACTTGGCTATGTTTATTGCATCGATTAGCTTTATTTGATGTACCTCTTGCTCCCAGCGTGCATAAGTCGTTGTGTGATATCCAAGCGCTTCAGCTGCTTCTTTTTGTGTTAGGTGTTTTGATTCTCTTAGCTCTTTTATCCTGTTTTTTGACATTTTATCCACCTCTGATTATATTCTATATCAATTTGTATATCTTTGTAAACACAAATACACGAAAACGTGTTGACAAAAACACGAAAGTGTGTTATTATAATTAGTGAACACATTAACGTGTTGCGAGTCACCCAGAACAGGGTATTTAAGAAAGGAAAATGATAGATGAAAATTGAAATCACTCCCGAGGAAAGTCGTTTGATGTTGGGAATTCTTGTTGCTCATAAATCTAGCATTACTCAGTCCCTTGAGAAATTCACAAGCCTTGACTGCAATAGATTGTCTATTCAACGCAGTGAGCATGTTCAAAAGCACATCTCCTTAATCAAGCATTCGTTTTTATGATAAGTTCGCAGAACAGATAGCTCATAAGGCGGATCTTCCTGAAGGTGTGGAATCATGGATACGTTTTGAAATGGAGTTCCATCAGAAAAATGCTGCTTCCGTTCTCAGTAAGTACCTTGATAGTTCTGATGAGGAATTTCAGGCGTTCATGTGTGGTCTTGCTCTTAAGCTGATTCGGTTTGTGGATCCGGGACGTTCTCGGAGGTATAACTGTGTAACTTCTAAGTGGTGGCTTGATTTTCTCCAGCATGCAAAGAAAGCAGACCTTACAATACATAAGATAAAGCGTAACAAATTCCTGAATTTTCTGCTTAACTTTAAGAACCAGTATTCAGCTACTTTCGCTCGAACCGTTCAATGTTCGCCACAGTTTCTTCTTTCTGTCCTTGAGGACGGACTGAAAAAGAGTTCTAAAACAGCAGCACAGATTGTTAGTGATTATAATTCAATCAAATCTCTCCCGCCCAATTATTATGATTATGAGCTTTCTCAGTTCTTGAAGCCTCAAACGGGGGAGGACTATTGGCGATCCTTTACCGATTTGGACGAAGAATCTTTTCATGGGCGGTTAAGTTCTATTTATCGTAAGGTATTTAATAAGAATGTTGGTGTTGTGTGTGACTGTTAAAGAGGCGTTTAATTTGTTCATGTATGAACAGAGAGTGAGAAACAATGCAGCTTCCACCTTGGAATATTACAAAACCTTTCTTGGCGAGTTCATTGAATGGTTAGATGTTGATATCATCGATAACCTTACGATAAACGAGTATCGGGATTATATCATATATCTCAGCAATTCCGGCATTAAGTCTACCAGCATAAACACTAAGGTCAGGGCGGTCAAGGCGTTCTATAATTTCCTTATCGATAATGATCAGATTGGCGATTGCTCCCGTAAGCTGAAGCTTATCAAGCAGAAGCGTGAAGAAATTATTATTCTTACCGATGATGAGATCAATACGCTCCTGTCCTGCTTCAATCTTGCTGATACTATCGAGTTGCGTAATAAATGCATTGTACTTCTTATCTGGCAGCGAATTACAAACTTATAAACAGCAGGCATAAATCCCATATTGATCAGCTTGGGACACCTTGATTTTTCCGCCGGCTATATTCGGGCAAAAATAAAAGGCGCCGCAGCGAATAGTTTCGCATAGCAGCGCCGATTATGGTGACCCATCCGGGACTCGAACCCGGGACACCTTGATTAAAAGTCAAGTGCTCTACCACCTGAGCTAATGAGTCATGCTTATGAATTGACAACAATAGTATTATACCAGAAACCAATGGCTTTGTCAAGGGCTTTCGTCAAAAAAAGTCCCGGGGCGGGTAAAGTTTGTTGAAAATTGGTAAATGCGGTGACGGTAGTATGTGCATTTGTGAAAAATCACAAAATAGTGCGATTTTCTTTGAAAAAACTATTGACTTTTTATAATTCCTGTGGTATTATATAGTCAAGGAAAGGAAATCAGTACAAGCACTCCAAATGAAGTTTTACCTGACATTCTACCAAATATCCTGACCTAATCCATGAAAGAGGTAAATTCCGATGAATTAAGCTGACAACTCAATTCAACAGTATCGAGAAAGGAAAAGATCCCGATGCACCTCTGATCATTAACTTGACCATTTTAGCTTTAAGCAGAAAGGAAGCGAGTCCAGTGGAACTTACGGATTCACAGTATTCTTCATCTGCGGCTCGTGACAAGGGCTGAGAAATTACTTACCGGCAACCTGCTGCACAGGGTACTGTCTGACCCATAAGGTGCAGATGCTTCGCCAAACAGGGCGTCTAGCCTGATATCAAGACCTCGCCCGGAAGCTCCGCAGATGATTTTTCGACCGCTATATGCGTTTACATAGATCACCCCTTCAGATCTTCACGACCTTAAAAGCAGGTGAGTCCAGTAAATCAGTTATATTAGCAGGAAAATCTACGAAAGGAACTTAGTCCGATGGAAACCTGAACATTTGTTGCTACAAATCTTCAAAGGCGGTACATTCCGATGAACCAGTAATTCATTACAATTGAATATAATAACAGAGCCCTGCATTATATGTGGGGCTTTGATTTTGCTTTGAAACCGGAGGATATTATGCAGTACGTTGTGACAAATTCACAGATGAAAACCGCTGAGCGCAGCTGCGATGAGGGCGGCACAAGCTACTACCAGATGATGGAGAACGCCGGTACCCGCTGTGCGGAGTTCATCGCCGGGCTGGTGCAGGAAAGCACCAGGATACTTGTGATGTGCGGCTCAGGAAACAACGGCGGCGACGGGCTCGTTGTCGCCAGGCTGCTGAGTGGCCAGGGGCGTCATGTTGCTGTACTGCTGGCTGCGGGAACTCCCAGGACCCCGGACGCCGCCAGGAATTTCACGCTGCTGCCAGAGGGCACGCCGGTGTTTTCTCCGCAGGAGCTTGCCGAGGCGTTCAGCGGCGTGGATTGCGTTGTGGACTGCATTTACGGCACCGGGTTCCACGGGGAGCTGCGTGACGGAACGGCGGAGATCATCAGGCTTGCAAACATGTGCCGGGTTCGGGTGGCGGTGGACGTCCCCAGCGGCGTGAATTCTGACACCGGAGAGATGGACAGCCGCTGCTTCCGTCCGACTCACACCCTCGTCATTGCCGCAATGAAAGCGGGTCTGCTGAACGCCCCGGCTTCAGATATCCTGGGGGAAGTCAGCCTGCATGATATCGGTATCGGAGAGGAGTGCTACAAGGAGAACAACGTCGCTTTCCTTACGGACGACAGCCTGCGCAGACCATTCCCGGAGCATGGCCGGAACACGCACAAGGGTACGTTCGGGCGGCTGGTGGGCTTCGCCGGGAGCCTTTGCTTCAACGGGGCGGCTTATATGTGCGCCTCTGCGGCGCTGCGGAGCGGGGTGGGACTGTATTTTGCGTCGAGCCCTGTAAGCGCAGTCCGGGTGATGGCTGCGGGACTGCACGAGGCGGTCTATGTGCCGCTGCCGGAAACGGCTGATGGCTTCGTCAGGACCTCCCCGGAAATGCTGGAGAATATCGTCCTGCCGAAGCTGGAGAGCGCTTCGGCGGTGCTGATAGGCTGCGGCCTGGGGAACTCCCACGATACGAAGCTGCTGACAGAATTCGTCATAAAGAACGCCGCATGTCCCGTAATTATTGACGCTGACGGCATAAATTCCATCGCCGGGAATATAGATGTACTGAAGGAGCGGACAGGCGATACGATACTGACCCCGCACCCCCTGGAATTCAGCAGAATGACCGGCATGAAAATAGCTGAGATACAGCGCAGCAGGCTGGAGCATGCCCGGGAATTCGCCAAGGAATACGGCGTGACGCTGCTGCTGAAAGGCGCTGACACCGTCATAGCCGGACCTGACGGCAGAGTCTGCGTGAACGCACGGGCGTGCAGCGGGCTTTCTAAGGGCGGCAGCGGAGATGTGCTGACCGGAATTATCGGCGCTTTTGCGGCGCAGGGTGTGGAGCCGTTCAGGGCGGCGTGCGCCGGGGCTTACTGCCACTGGAAAGCGGCGGATATCCTCTCGCAGAGAATGCCTGCGGAAAGCATTCTGCCGACTGATATCATTGCGGCGCTGCCGGAGGTCTATTCGCAGAAATAACGCTCCTACCAACATTCAGGGGGAGTATTATGCGAAAAAGTATTTGTGCGGCGGCGCTCTGCGGAACTCTTCTGCTGAGCGGGTGCGGCAGTCCGCTTCCGTTTATTTCGGAGAAGCTGCCGGATATGGGGGCGGGGTTCTCGTCCCGGGCGGAGATAACCTTCGGCAAGACTACGGCTCAGGCGGATATCGACCGTATCGAGCCCGGAAAGTGGGAATTCACGTTCACGGCGCCGGAGCAGCTCGCCGGGGTCGTCATGACTATCAGTGATGGTCAGCTTACGTCCAACCTGGGGGAACTTTCAGTGGATAGCAAGGGCGGGGAATATGTCCCGCTGCCGGTGGTCATAGCCGGGGGGATAGACAGCCTGAGCGGGCTTTCCTCCGATAGTTTCACCGAAAAGGACGGCGTGCTCACCGCAAAATGCGAGTATGCGGGCTCACGCTGCACCGTCACCATCGACAAGGCGACCGGGGAGATACTGTCGTTCAGGTCACCGTCGGATAAGCTGGCGGTGTACTTCAGCGATATTTCGCCCTACACTGAGGAAGTGGGGCTGGTGGAGTGAATAAAGGAGCGTTCTGCATTCCGGTAACGGTGCAGGACGCTTTTTCAGTTGACATTTGTTGTACCAGGGCGTATGATCTGTGTATTACACAACGGCGGGACCGGTCACTACAACAGCTATCTCGGATTTTCGCCGGAGAAGCAGTGCGCCGTGGTCGTGCTGAGCAACACTGCGCCGTCCTACAGAATTCCTGCGACCGTCATCGGAAGCAAATTGCTCCGGGAGCTCTGCAGTGAGGAAAAATGTGCAGGAAAAAATCTGAAAAAATTCAGAAAAGCCCTTGACAAGAGAAGAATTTTGTGATATCATATCAACAACAAAAGGTTCGCCGGCGTCCAAACCGGACGGACCTGAAAATTGAATACGCCCTTACAAACCTATGAAGTGGAGATAAAAATGTTTGTGCACTTCCAGAGAGCGACTGGCCGGGCTTTATGCACGGCGGCTGTGAATGTCGCAGAACGCAGAGCATATCAAATGGACCACTGAGGGCGCAGTCAAAGGCGGTGTCCAAACCCGCTGAGTATTCTGCGACGTCATGCAGGCGTTAACTGCAAGGATATGTTGGTATCCGGTGAGTGTGCGGCGCAGTAGCCGCAAATTAAGGTGGCACCACGGTGTAGTATCAGTATAACTGTACGCTCCGTCCTTAGAAGCAGAGGAATTCTGCGTTTAAGGGCGGAGCTTTTGTTTTCCAGAGAAAGGAGCACGTTATGCTTAGACCTACACTTGAACAGGCAAAGGAGCTCACCGGGTACAGCGTTATCCCGGTATGCAGGGAGATCCTCTCGGACTTCACCACACCTATCGAGGTGCTGAGGAAGCTGCGCAGGGTCAGCCGCCACGTATATATCCTTGAAAGCGTTGAGAACCAGGAGAAATGGGGACGCTACACGTTCCTGGGCTATAACCCGAAACTGGAGATCACCTGCATAAACGGCGAGATGACAGTCCGCAACGTGCTCACGGGCACGGTGGAGGTCTCGCAGCAGAAGCACCCGGCGGACTACATAAAGAAGCTGATGGCACAGTACAGCAGCCCGGCGCTGGAGGGTTTCCCGTCCTTTACCGGAGGACTTGTGGGGTACTTCTCCTACGACTACATAAAGTACAGCGAGCCTACGCTGAACCTTGACGCCAAGGACGAGGAGCATTTCAAGGACGTTGACCTGATGCTTTTCGATAAGGTGATAGCTTTCGACAATATTCACCAGAAGATAGTGCTGATAACCAACATCTCCGCCGACAATATCGACAGCGAGTACGCAAAGGCTGAGAAGGACCTTAACGAGATGGAACAGCTCATCAGGTCCGGAAAGCCGGCGGATATCCCGCACGGAAGGCTCACGTCTGAATTCCGCAAGCTGTTTGACAAGGAGCAGTACTGTGAGATGGTGGAGAAAGCAAAGCGCCATATCTTTGAGGGCGACATATTCCAGGTGGTGCTCTCCAACCGTCTGGATGCCGACTTTGACGGCAGCCTGCTGGACGCCTACCGTGTACTGAGGGCAACCAATCCGTCCCCCTACATGTTCTTCTTCACCAGCGACGATATGGAGATCGCCGGAGCTTCCCCCGAGACCCTGGTGAAGCTCGAAAACGGGACGCTGCACACGTTTCCCCTCGCAGGTACACGCCCCAGGGGCGCAACGGACGAAGAGGACAAGCGCCTTGAAACGGAGCTCCTGCACGATGAAAAGGAGCTTTCCGAGCACAACATGCTGGTTGACCTCGGACGTAACGATATCGGAAAGATAAGCAAGTTCGGCTCGGTGGAGGTCGAGAAGTATATGAGCATCGAGCGCTATTCCCACGTGATGCACATAGGCTCCACGGTACGGGGCGAGCTGCTCGACAGCAAGTCAGCACTGGACGCCGTTGACGCTATTCTTCCGGCGGGTACGCTCTCCGGCGCTCCGAAGCTCAGGGCGTGCGAGATAATCAACGAGCTTGAGAACAACAAGCGTGGCGTTTACGGCGGCGCAGTCGGATATATAGATTTCCGTGGGAACCTCGACACCTGTATCGCTATCCGCCTTGCGTTCAAGAAGAACGGCAGGGTGTTCGTGAGAAGCGGCGCCGGTATTGTTGCTGACAGCGTTCCCGAGAATGAATTCAACGAGTGCATTAATAAGGCAAAGGCAGTCATGAATGCGCTCACCATCGCACAGGAGGAGAGCTTATGATACTTCTGATAGACAATTACGACAGCTTTTCATATAACCTTTATCAGCTTATCGGCGGAGTTGACCCGGATATAAAGGTCATTCGCAATGATGAATTCACTGTGGAGGAGATCATGGCGATGAAGCCCTCGCACATCATCGTCAGCCCCGGTCCCGGCAGACCCTGCGACGCTGGCGTCTGCGAGGACGTTATCAGAGCGGCGGCAGGAAAGATACCGGTACTGGGCGTCTGCCTCGGCCACCAGGCGATATGCGAGACTTTCGGTGCAGAGATAACCTACGCAAAGCGGCTCATGCACGGCAAGAAGTCCGTGACGGAGCTCGATACCGCAAGCAGGCTGTTCAGGGGACTTCCCGACAAGTGCGAGGTCGCAAGATACCATTCCCTGGCGGCTTCTGAGGAGGGCTTTCCGGAGTGCCTGAAGGTCACCGCAAGAACTGACGACGGCGAGATAATGGCGGTGGAGCACAGGGACTACCCCATTTTTGGGGTACAGTTCCACCCGGAGTCCATACTTACACAGAATGGAAGAAAAATGGCTGAGAATTTTCTGGAGGTAACATTATGATAAAGGAAATGATAAAGAAAGTGTCCGAGGGTATCGACCTGACCTATGACGAGGCTGCGGAAGTCACCCGGGAGATAATGACCGGCGGCACGACCCCGGCACAGACTGCGGCGTATCTCACAGCGCTCCACATCAAGGGCGAGACCGCTGACGAGATCTCAGCCAGCGCTTTTGTGATGCGTGACTGTGCAACTCCCGTGAACTACTCCGGCGAGGTGCTGGAGATAGTCGGCACCGGCGGCGACGGCTCCAACTCCATCAATATCTCGACTATTTCAGCGCTGGTGTGCGCTGCGGCGGGAGTAAAGGTCGCAAAGCACGGCAACCGTGCGGCTTCCAGCAAGTGCGGCACTGCGGACTGCCTTGAGGCTCTCGGCGTGAACATCGCCACCGACCCCGAGGGCTGCGTAAGGCTGCTGGACGAGGCAGGTATGTGCTTCCTGTTTGCGCAGAAGTACCACAGCGCCATGAAGTATGTCGGACCCGTCCGCAGGGAGATAGGCATTCCCACGATATTCAACGTGCTCGGGCCGCTCACCAACCCGGCTCACCCGACTTATCAGCTGCTCGGCGTATACAAGCCGGAGCTGCTGGAGCCGATGGCAAAGTCCCTTGAAAAGCTCGGCGTGAAGCGTGGTATGGCGGTTTTCGGCACCGAAAGGCTGGACGAGATCTCCGTCAGCGCTCCGACCATGGTCGTTGAGTTCAGCAATGGCGAGTACAGAAAGTACGAGATGACCCCGGAGCAGTTCGGGATAAAGCGTCATGACAAGTCCGAGCTTGTCGGCGGCACACCCGAGGAGAACGCAGCGGCTGCAAGGCGCATTCTTTCCGGCGAGAGCGGCGCAGGCAGGGACGCAGTCCTGATGAATGCCGGCGCAGCGCTCCATATCGTAAAGGGCGTAACGATCGAGGAGGGCATAAAGCTCGCCGCACAGACCATCGACAGCGGCGCAGCGCTCAGCACGCTTGAAAAGTACATCGCAGTTTCCAACGAGGTAAAGGCATGATCTTACAGGAGATAGCAGAGCGCACGGTACAGCGTGTCGCTGAAGAGAAGTCGGCGGTGCCGCTCGCCGAGATGAAAAAGCGTGCCGAAGCCCTGGACCCGGACACCGGGTTCCCTTTTAAGAAAGCGCTCGGCGGCGATGATATCTCGTTCATATGCGAGGTCAAGCGTGCTTCGCCGTCAAAGGGGCTCATCGCCCGGGACTTCCCGTACCTGGACATCGCCCGGGAGTACGAAGCGGCAGGCACTGCGGCTATTTCCTGCCTGACGGAGCCGTTCTGGTTCAGGGGCAGCGACCAGTATCTCCGGGAGATATCCCGGGCGGTGAGCATTCCGGTCCTGCGCAAGGATTTCACCGTGGACGAGTACATGATATACCAGGCAAAGACCCTTGGGGCTTCCGCAGTGCTGCTGATATGCTCGATACTGAGCCGGGAGCAGCTCTCGGAGTACCTCGGTACAGCGCATTCCCTCGGGCTCTCGGCGCTGGTCGAGGCTCATGACGAGGAAGAGGTCAGGACTGCTGTGGAGGTCGGCGCAGGCATTATCGGCGTGAACAACCGTGACCTTAAAACCTTTACGGTGGATATCAATAACTCCGCCCGGCTGAGAGAGCTGGTGCCGCCGGAGGTACTGTTCGTTTCCGAGAGCGGCATAAAGACCGCTGAGGACATAGAAGCGCTCCGCAGAAACGGCACAAACGCTGTCCTTATCGGCGAAACGCTGATGAGGAGACCGGACAAGAAAGCGGCTCTTGCAGAGCTGAGGGGTCACTGATATGCGTATCAAGCTGTGCGGAATGTTCCGGGACTGCGATATCGACTACGCAAACGAGGCGCAGCCGGATTACATCGGGTTTATCCTGGGTTTCCCGAAAAGCCATAGGAACATAGGCCAGGAAACGGCGCTGCGGCTGCGTTCACGGCTTGCGGAGGGTATAGTTCCGGTGGGGGTTTTCGTGAATTCTCCCGAAACCACTTGCGCTGACTGTGCAAATCGTGGTATAATAGATGTGATACAGCTACACGGTAGCGAGGACGCAGAATATATACGCAGGCTCAGGGAGCTCACTGACAGACCGATAATAAAGGCTGCGAAGATACGCACGCCGGAGGATATTGAGCTTGTACAGGGGCTTGGCGCTGATTATATCCTGCTGGACAACGGCACCGGCACCGGCGAGATGTTCGACCATTCGCTGCTGGAGGGCGCTGAACTGCGTCAGCCGTTCTTCCTTGCCGGTGGGCTTACCCCGGAAAATCTCCGGCAGGCTGCGGAAAGGGTCAGACCCTACTGCGTGGATCTTTCCAGCGGTGTCGAGAGCGACAGGGTCAAGGACCGTGCGAAAATGCTCGAAGCGGTGCGGATAATAAGAGAACTGTAAATACAGCCCGGAGGGGCTTTCAGAAAGGATAAATGTTATGGCAAAGGGACGTTACGGCGATTTCGGCGGACAGTATATCCCCGAAACGCTCATGAATGAGATACACAAGCTGGAGGACGCCTACGAGTTCTACAAGCACGACAAGCAGTTTAACGACGAGCTGAACACGCTGCTCAGGGAATACGCAGGCAGACCCTCGCTGCTCTATTATGCTGAGAAAATGACAAAGGACCTCGGCGGTGCGAAGATATACTTCAAGCGTGAGGACCTCAACCACACCGGCTCGCACAAGATAAACAATGTGCTCGGTCAGGCGCTGCTCGCAAAGAAGATGGGCAAGACCCGTATCATCGCAGAGACCGGCGCAGGTCAGCACGGCGTTGCTGCGGCGACCGCTGCGGCGCTGCTCGGCCTTGAGTGCGAGATATTCATGGGCAAGGAGGATACGATACGCCAGGCTCTGAACGTTTACCGTATGGAGCTCCTCGGCGCAAAGGTAAACCCCGTCACCACCGGCACCATGACCCTCAAGGACGCCGTAAACGAGGCAATGCGTGACTGGACCACACGTGTGGGCGACACGCTGTATGTCCTCGGTTCAGTAATGGGACCGCACCCGTTCCCGATGATCGTGCGTGACTTTCAGAGCGTTATCTCAAAGGAAGCCCGGGAGCAGATACTCGAGAAGGAGGGCAGACTTCCCACGGCGGTAATGGCGTGCGTGGGCGGCGGCTCCAATGCCATGGGCATGTTCTACAACTTCATCAACGACAAGGACGTTCGTCTTATCGGCTGCGAGGCTGCGGGTCGTGGCGTCAATACAGGCGAAACGGCGGCTACCATCGCCACCGGAACGCTGGGCATATTCCACGGCATGAAGTCCCTGTTCTGCCAGAACGAGTACGGTCAGATAGCTCCGGTCTATTCCATTTCCGCAGGACTTGACTACCCGGGGATAGGTCCGGAGCACGCACATCTCCATGAGATAGGCAGGGCTGAGTATGTTCCCGTGACCGATGATGAAGCAGTCAATGCATTCGAGTACATAGCACGCACCGAGGGTATAATCTGTGCGATAGAGAGCGCACACGCAGTGGCCCACATGATGAAGATAGCTCCCACCATGAGCAAGGACGACATCATCATCTGCTGCCTGTCAGGACGTGGTGACAAGGACGTTGCGGCAATTGCAAGATACAGGGGGATCGATCTTCATGAATAAGATAAAGAACGCATTTGAGAACAAAAAGGCATTCATCGGCTTCCTTACCGCCGGCGACCCTACCTTTGACGACAGCTACAACAACATCATGGCGATGGTAAAGGGCGGTGCTGACCTTATCGAGATAGGCATTCCGTTCAGCGACCCCATCGCAGAGGGCCCCGTAATTCAGGATGCGAACATACGTGCCCTGAAGAACGGCATGACCACCGACCGTGCATTCGAGCTCGCAGAGAAAGTCCGCAGGAGCACTGATATCCCGATATGCTTCATGACCTACCTGAATCCGGTGTTCAAGTACGGCTACGACAGGTTCTTTGAGCGCTGCCAGAAAATAGGCGTTGACGGCCTTATCTGCCCGGATATGCCCTATGAGGAAAAGCACGAAGCTGCGGACGTTGCGCAGAAGTACGGCGTTTCCGTTATCTCGCTTATAGCCCCTACCAGCGAGGAGCGCATAAAGATGATAGCCAGTGAGGCGGAGGGCTTTATCTATATCGTGTCCTCCATGGGCGTCACCGGCGTGCGCAGCGAGATAAAGACTGACCTCCACCACATCATGGAGGCCGTGAAGAAGTATGCAAAGGTCCCGGCAGCTATCGGTTTCGGTATCAGCAGGCCGGAGCAGGCTAAGGCAATGTCAGAGCTCGCAGACGGCGTTATCGTCGGAAGTGCTATCGTCAAGCTGGTCGCACAGTATGGCAGCGAAGCATCGGAGCATATTTATGAGTATGTGAAGTCTATGAAGGACGCTATTTCGTGATGATCACGAAATAAAAAAGGGCGGATACATGAACCGCCCCTATATATAAAACAGAGGGCTGCAATTGCTTGCAGCCCTCTGCTGTATATTCAGTTATCACTCAACATCGAAAGC
>CAKSGA010000036.1 GCA_934454435.1 uncultured Oscillospiraceae bacterium
GTTTCGACCTCCCCTCCGGCTGCGGCAAGAACATCAAGATAAAGAGCCCGGACACCGAAGTGGACCCCAACAGCGACTACAACTGGACCCAGGAGCACTACGACTTCATCTACAGCTACATGTGCAAGGCGGATAAGGCCATAACAACGCTCACCGACTACGACAAGTACATCAACGTTGACAGCTTCATCGACTGGTTCCTGGTGCATGAGTTCACCTACAATCTCGACTCCTGCTTCCACCGGAGCTGCTTCATCACGAAGCCGAAGCTGGGACGCCTGGAGATGGGTCCCGTGTGGGATTTCGACCTGGCGTTCGGCAATATGTACAAGGATAACCCGAAGTACGACGACTGGGCTACCATCGGCTGCGGCGACAGCAACAGCTACATCGGCATAACCTGGTACAACTACCTCATGACGGACGATGAATTCCGTGCAAAGGTGCGGGTACGCTGGGACGAAGTCAAGGACACCATGCTCCAGACCGCCCTTGATACCCTGATGGGCAACAAGGAAACTATCCTGCCCTCCGCTGAAATGAACTTCCGTGTATGGGACACCCTGGGTATCCCGAACGGCTTCCAGCCCCTCAGCATGGAGGACGAAACCACATACACCAACCAGATACAGTACATAACAAGGTTCCTCTACGCCCGCCAGAAGTGGATAGACGAGAACCTCTGATACAGCGGCGGCGCATCGGAATTCCGGTGCGCCGCTTTATTTCACAGTACACCCTTGACAAAACTAATCCGATTAGTTATAATATATACATAACCAGGAGGTGCATATGACAAAGGGTATCGACTTAAATACGGTGATAACTGCTGCGGCGCAGATAGCCGACCATGACGGTCTTGAAAACGTATCAATGAAAACGCTGGCACAGGAGCTCGGGATACGGTCCCCGTCCCTCTACAACCACATCAACAGCCTCGAGGAGCTCCGGCGCAGGCTCATGCTTTTCGGATGGAGGGAACTGGAGCAGCGGCTGCTCCGCTCGGCGGAGGGTGCGTCCGGCTGGGAGGCTTTCAGGGTGATGTGCCGGTGCTTCTACAGCTACGCCGTGGAGCGCCCGGGAGTGTTCAACGCAATGCTCTGGTACAACAAGTACGTTAGCAGCGACACCATGACCGCCACGGCGGAATTCTTCGATTACTTCTACAGCTTCACCGAAAGCGCCGGGATATCACGGGAGAACTCCGAGCATATCCTGCGGACGCTGCGTGGGTTCCTGGAGGGATTTGCACTGCTGGTGAACAACGGAGCGTTCGGGCACTCCGCAAGCATTGACGAGAGCTTCGAGCTGTCCCTGGATATTCTCATCACAGGGATAAAGTCGCTGGAGGGGAAATAATGGAACATACTATAAAAGAAAATTCCCTCACTCCGGGGGAGTTCATCTAGGAGGTAACATGGGCAAGCTGTACATTATTGAGGGACTTCCCTGCTCCGGCAAGAGCACCACGGCGGCATATATCGCAGAGCTGACCGGCGGCAGGCTGTATGACGAGGGCTGCGGAGATCACCCGGCGGACTACGAATTCAGCGCATTCATACCAGACGGTGCGGACTTCACCCCGGAGGAAACAGCGCAATTGCGGGTCATTGCGAATGTCCAGCCGGAGGGAATGGTAGTGCCGCTGAACGGGCTCCCGGGGGGACTGTTAGACAAAGCGATAAGGTACAAGATATACGACGGTCTTGACTGGGAAACGGAGCGACCGGTAATGCTCCGCAAATGGCATGAATTCGCAGAAAACGCCGGGGACGGCACCTATGTTTTCAACTGCGTGCTGCTCCAGAACCCCATGTGCGAAACCATGATGCGCTTTGACCAGCCACCGGAAAAGTCCCTGGAATACATCAGCAGCATATGCGGTATGATAAGCCCGCTGAATCCGACTGTCGTATACCTTAAAAGCACGGACATCTCCGGGCAGATACGTGCGGCTCTGCCGGAGCGTGGCGAGGGCTGGCTCAACGCCGTGGTGGATTATCACTGCAACGGCGGCTACGGACGCTCCCACGGGCTCTCCGGCTTTGAGGGATACGTTGCGGCTCTGGAGGAACGTCAGCGCCGGGAACTGGAATTCCTGCCTGAGCTGCCGGTTAAGTCAGTTGTTCTGGAAAGACCGTCAGGAAGCTGGGACGAGGTTTACCGCAGGCTCAGGGCGGAACTGGGGGTAAATTGATAAAACAAAAATGGCTGCAAATTGCAGCCATTCGTTCTATTATGGTCGGAGCGCCCGAATTATGCAAAATACCTTTGCTGTATCAGTTTTAATGCTTCGGGAGCATATCAGGCGAGCATGCTCATGATCTGCGCCACGACAAGTCCGCCGCCGGTGCCTACAACATAGCCGAGCAGCGCCATGATGACTCCCACCGGGACCAGGGCGCTGCTGTAGGCTCCCGCAAGCACCGGTGCCGTGGCAGTTCCGCCGATATTCGCAAGGGAAGCCACCGCACACGTGAAAATATCCAGCCTGAACAGCTTCGCCAGGACCACCATTATCACCGCATGCACCACAAGTACCAGCACCCCCGCCAGAAGCCACGCAGGAGCGTTTCCCATCGCACTCAGGTCCGCCCGGGAAGCTATAAGGGCTATCACGATATACAGCAGTACGTTCGACACCTCTTCCGTGCCTTTCAGCCTGCCCAGCGGAGTCATGGCAAGGAGAATTCCCAGTACCGTCACGAAAAGCACCGTCCAGGTGGTCTTGTCAAAAAACGTGACCGCCCCGCCTGCCAGCTCCCCGAGCTTCGAGCAGAGCGCCGCAGCGAAAAGACCCATTCCCACCAGCAGGATAATGTTCTGCCAGGAAAGGCGGCGGTTATCGCTCCGGGCTTCACGCTCCAGCGAGGAGCCCACGGCGTCAATCGCCCGGGTGTCCGCCCTGGTCCAGCGGTTGAACTTTTCGGGGAATCCCACCGCCCACAGCAGGAACATGACGTACAGCATGCCGCATACGGAGTCCATGACCAGCGCATAAGCCATCATGCTTTCATCGATATCCAGTGCCGCCTGGACGGCAAGCATGTTGCCTCCGCCGCCCATCCAGCTCCCGCAGAGGGCGCCGAGGGGCTTCCACGCCTCCTCGCCAAGCACGCCTTTCATAATGCTGAACACCACCACGAACCCGAGCCCGATGGACACCGCCGCCGCAAAAAATCCCAGCAGCATTTTCGGACCCAGCACCAGCATTTTACGCAGGTCGCACCGCAGCAGCATGATGAACAGCATTGCATACAGAAGCGGATTTTTAATGCTCCCATAGGCTGTGGAAGTGGCTTCAAGGTCCCACAGCTTCAGCGTACACATCGTCATCAGCCCGAGATATATCAGCACCACCGGCGGGACGAAGCCGAAAAATCTCTTTGCCCACCTGCCACGGAAAAGTCCTGGCAGTAACACTATCAGCGCCGCTGTGAAAACCAGCACCGCAATATACATAAAACCATCTTTGATCATAGCAATCTCCTCAATTCGATCTGAGAAGATAGCTTTCCCGGATTTATGCGAAAAATACGCCGGTCAGATCATTCCCATGCCTTGCAGACATCGACCCATTCGGTATAACCGGAGTACTTCTCCATCTCCTCCATCGTGAGTTCGATGGCGCTGTTGCTGCTTCCGCATGCCGGAAATACTGTTTCAAAGCGCTTAAGTGACACGTCAAGGTACACCGTCACGCCATCGTTAAGGGCGAACGGGCACACGCCGCCTACCGCATGACCTATCAGCTCTTCCACCTCATCGGCGGTCAGCATTTTCGCCTTATTGCCGAACTTCGCCTTGTACTTTGCGTTATCGACCTTTGCGTCGCCCGCCGTCACTATAAGTATCGGCTTGTCCTCCAGCATGAACGAAAGCGACTTCGCTATCCTGCACGGCTCGCAGTTCAGCGCCATTGCAGCGAGCTCAACAGTGGCGCTGGATACGTCGAATTCCAGTATCCGGTCTGCCATGCCGAATTTTGCAAAATATGCCCTTACTTTTTCTATTGCCATTTCTGTTACCTCTCTTTAACTACACAATAATGCGGCATATACATTTTATCACCTTATTGCGGATATGTCAACTGTATGATGGCATTTTTGTGCTGCCAGATGTCGGTTAAGTACTTGTAAAGCAAGCTGTTATGCGGTACAATGTAAGTACAAAATGGCCATGAAAAGGAGATGTCACAATGAATATACGGCCTGTCATTTCACTGCTGGTCGCTATCTCGATGTGCGCATGTAGCAACGGAAAAGCGCCTGACGCCGGCTACGCCGACAGCAGCCAGACGTACCAGTCCGATGAATTCTCACCGGAGGAAGCATTCAGCCTGGGTGGGGAAATAACACAGAGCACATTGGGGGAAGTAACCGTGAACACACTGACAAATATCTCATCAAAGGGCGCAGCAGACAGCAATCCGCTGCTCTCCAACATTTTCTGCGCCGACCCCACCGCCGTGGAGTACGAGGGGCGGCTGTACATCTACGGCACCAACGACCACCAGCAGTACGAAGCCGTAGGCCCCGAGGGCAAGAACACCTACGAGCATACAAAGTCCATCGTCATGATCTCCACTGACGACATGGTGAACTACACCTATCACGGTGTCATCAACATCGGCGAGCTCTGCCCCTGGGCGATAGCGTCCTGGGCGCCGTCCATCACCTCCAGGGTGGAAGAGGACGGTCTGACGCACTTCTACCTGTATTTCTCGAACAGCGGCTGGGGCACCGGAGTGATCACCTCCACCTCCCCCACGGGACCCTGGTCTGACCCTCTCGGGAAGTCCCTGATAGACGGCAACACCGAGGGACTAAACGGCTGCCAGTCACCGTTCGACCCGGGCGTATGCATAGACGACAACGGCACCGGCTGGCTCTCTTTCGGCGGCGGAACTGACGGCGCCCGCATAGTAAAGCTCGGCAGCGACATGCTGAGTCTCGACAGCGAGATAATGAAGATCCCCTCCCCCTACAACTTTGAAGCGAACGAGCTGAACTACATCAACGGCACCTACGTCTATACCTACAACAACGACTGGAGCAGCCACTACGAGTCCTGGGACGTTGAGGGCGTATTCGCACCGCCGCAGTGCAGCATGTCCTACCTGACCACAAAGACCCCTCTCGACCCGGACAGCTGGGTATATCAGGACTACTACTTCAAGAACCCCGGCGAGCAGGGACTTGAATACAGCAACAACCACACACATCTCCAGAAGTATGAAGGCAAGTACTATCTGTTCTATCATTCGCTCTTCCCGCAGAAATCCCTCGGTACAGTGGGCGGCTTCCGCAGCCTCTGCGTGAACGAGGCCGCAGTCGATGAAGAGAACGTGAAGATCTCTCCTGTAACGGCGACAAGGGAGGGTGTGAGCCAGATAAAGGCGCTCGACCCCTACTCCCCCGTTCAGGCGGAGACCATCTCCTCCTGCGCCGGCACGGCGTACACAGCGACAGACGAGCCCGGGAACATTGTTATTTCCAACGGTACGACAGATGGCACCGGGGCATGGCTTGCGGTCCGTGGCGCTGACTTCGGCGAGGGTGCGGAGTACTTTGCAGCACGTGTAAAGGGCACTGGCAGGATAGACGTCTACATTGACGGCATAAACGGCTCCATGTCCGCTTCCGTGGAGTTCAGCGCAGACGACTGGCAGACGGTCTACAGCAAGGTTTTCAGCGGTATAACAGGTCAGCATGATGTATATTTCGTTATCTCTGATGGTATCGAGTTCGACAGCTGGCAGTTCGCAAAATAATAAAAAACGAGCCGGGGTGCATATCACAATGCGCCCCGGCTCAGCTTGTCGAAAAAGTACCTATCCCAGGCTGCCGAGAAAGGTGCAGATGCTAGGAAACGGCATTTCGGCTAGGCTTTTTGCCTGCCGAAATGTCGTTGACGACGCAGATGTGCCTTTATCGACAGCCTGCCGGGGTGCATATCACAATGCGCCCCGGCTCATTTTAATTTATGATGTCATATGTGATTTTCAGAGTGTGCTGATCTGTCTTTACCAGCGGCTCGCTGAGATTGTTCACTGTTGCGAGATAATTCGCCGCAATGCCGAGATAAGGATTCATGTTGTAGTTCACGTTCTCATAGAACGAAGCAGCCATCCTGAATATCGGGTAGAACGGCGGTTTCATATCCACAGAGCTACCGAACCCGTAGTTCGGGCTGTTGTAGCTGATGTACCACCTGCCATTGTACAGCGAGTACGCATAGCCGTTACCGTTCAGCAGGGTGAGCACGCCGTTCAGCGTGCAGAACCTCATATCGTTGCTGTTGGAGAGACCCCATGACTTCGTAACTTCACCGGAGCTGCTGAATGAGTCCATAGAGGTCCCATAAGTGACAAAAAGGCTCCCGGCATGAACCGCAGCCGCTGTAATGTAGGTGTATTTCTTTGACATGTTCCAGCTGTGC
This sequence comes from uncultured Oscillospiraceae bacterium, assembly GCA_934454435.1. Taxonomy (GTDB): domain Bacteria; phylum Bacillota; class Clostridia; order Oscillospirales; family Ruminococcaceae; genus CAG-115. The sequence goes on from CAKSGA010000036.1 coordinate 6,442, forward strand.
TTTTCAGAAACCGTGAAATTTTTGAGGTCCACAGCTGCATAGTCCAGTTGGTATGAGTCGCCCTGCTGATACTGCTGCGAGAAGAAATACACCACCCCCGCAGAGTTGTCCAAATAGGGTCTTGCCGTGGAATTATACGTTACCGGCAGCGTGACTTTCACAGTTTCCGCCGGAGCTGCCGCTTCGTTCAGCGAAAGACTATCAGCTATGCCGATGTGCTGCGGGTCGGTACCCTTTATGCAATAAAATGCAAGCTCATTAGAATGGATCTGGTGAAAATAAACGTGGGTGTTATTTCTGAACGTCCCCAGGTACTGCCCCTTTGCACGGCAGAACTGTGTGTACGGAGTCGTGCAGGTCTTGCTGACCGGCTCCATTACCAGCCCGCCGGTTTTCTCAGCTGTTGAGAACCCGGTGTTGCCGAAAAGCCTGCTGGTGAGGGCGGCGCATTTGATCGTACCGTTCGCCTTGTCGGTCCCGAAGTCCCATGTGAAATGGTATCCGTTTTCTGTCGCAAAGCTCTCGTTGAGATTGAGGGAACCCCTCATGGGAAGCGCCCCGGAATAGGCGTCCCCCGCTGTTGCCACGGGAATGCACTCCGGGGTCAGCATGACGTTATCCGCCGTTTCCGGGAGCGTGTTCCCGAGCAGCATGATACCTCCGCAGAGCTCCTTGTACATCGGCAGGCAGGTGCTGAGATACCCCGACCAGCTGAACTGCCGCATGATAGCGCCCGCAGGCGGTGCAAGCAGCCTGCTGAGCGCCTCGGTGACTATGTTGTGCTCGGTGAACTCACGGACGACCCGCCCGTTATCCGCCCGCCTGAGCGTGAATGTTGCCTTTCCTTCCATCAAGTTACCTCCCCTGAAATCTCTCCGGATATCGTATCCGGCACCACAAACGGCGAGCCGACCCGCCAGTACGAAGCCTTCTCATAAAAGGACACCTTGTCCCTCTGGCTGCCGGAGTTCCCGTAGATCCCATGACCCACAAGGGTCGCCTGCATATCCCCCACCGCTATGTATGAGCTCCCGGTGCGGGTCCCCGCCGTGACGTATACACGGTTCTTCCCGGCGGGGAGCTTGTCCACGAGGTGATACAGGTGTATCAGCTCATCGCCGCTCCCGAGGGACTGTATAAAGCTCCTGGGGACCTCCCTGCCGTTCACATTCACTGTGAGTGTGACGAGGTCTGCGTTGCTGTTACGGAGCGTGAAATTCACATCGAGCTGTGCGAAACAGTCCTCCGTGGTTTCAAACTCGAAGTCTGCGATGATCTGCGGCGAGGACGTCAGGGCAATCTGCCCCGGGTTCTCACGCTTGTAGTAAACGGCGTCCTTCATGTGGAGCAGACGTTCCAGCAGATCCTCGAGCTCCCCGCCGTCGTCATCGTCCACACGGTTCTTTGAGCTGAGCTTTGCAGAAAGTCCTCCGTTGTAGGTGTACTCTATCTCACTGATGACTATGGGGTACAGCATATCCCCGTCAAGGAAATACACCATATCCCCTGCCTCCAGGAACGGAAGTCCCTGCATTTCAAGCTCCGCCCCATAGAACGAAAACGGCTTGAACATCGAGTAGATGTTATCCAGAATTGCCTGGGTCATGAACGGGTCGTAAAGTTCCAGTGTGGAGATCTCCGCACCACCGCCTGCCGTGAGCTCTCCCTCGCCGGTATTGACTTTCATGCAGGTCACCACTGAGCGCACCATGTTGCGCTGCACCGACCAGCAGCTTTTGTCCAGAATGTTGAAATCCACATGCTGCGGGGTTTTCAGGACCAGCCTGCCATGGCGGTCCATCTTTGCGCACGCACGGTTTATTCCGGCGATGTAGCCTATGACGTCACGCACCGTGCTGTCCTCGGGTATTTTCTCAATGCTGAACGGATAGCCCGGGTCGTCGCACAGGATACCATTGTCGCTGCATATCTGCTGCAGCAGGACGTCACTGCCGACCGGGAGCTCCCCCTTGTAGCTGAATGCGTTGTCCAGTGAGTACATTCGGTCGTAGGCGGTAACGTTGACTATATCCCCCCGGACGTACCTTCTGGAAATGTAGAACACCCCGAGCTGGCACCATTCCTCACCGTCAAAGCTGATAAATGCCGTGACCTCGGCTCCGGAGGAAAGCTCCCCGCCATACTTTGCGATGAAATGCAGACGGTTCGCACAGGTCGTACCGATGGTGAACCAGTCCGGGTGGACAACATCGTCAAAGCTCATTTCGATAAGGGAGTCGTCAAGGAACTCCACACCGTCGGCGACTATCCTGCACCAGACTTTTCTTCCGTTCTGCTGTGCAAGCTCCATGAATCTGTCTGAAACACTGACCATTATCTCACCTCATTTCTGCAGGAATTCGAGCTTCACGCCGCCGTACATTAGCACGCCGTTGACAGTGGTGACTGCGGGCGCAGGCTCGTCCGAAATATGGAAATCCGCCGTGACCTCACCCTCCGGCGCCGGGAACGTCACCGAAACGAAAATCTCCTGACATAGCTCCCGGAGCTTTTTCAGCTCATTCTCCGTCAGCAGGCCGAACAGGACAGTCAGGCGGTATTTTCTGTTCACAAGGTCGATGAGCATATCTCCCTGAGTATTGTAGCGGATATCCGTCCTGCGGGTCTCACGCTTTGCGGAGAGCTCCGTCACCTTATCGAACGCCACGTTGTTTATGCTGATAGTCATGTGACCTCCTAACGCTGCTTCCTGGTCTTTTTGGAATTGAACTGCCGAGCGAGTTCACGGCTGGCGGAGCGAAGCTGTTTTGCCAGCTTGTAGACCTGCTCCCTGCCGTCCGTGACAGTCTGGTTTGATGTTTTGCCGTTCATTGCGGGACCTCCTTTCATATGGGTGAGAACTCGCCGCCGGTCTTTCTTGCACGCACCCTGTAATGGTGCGGCTGTTCCCCGGCAAACAGGACTGCCTCTACGATCTCGTAAACCTCCCCGCAGTATCTGAGCGACTGACCTGCCGTAAATTCCGTGCCCTCCGGCGAGGAATTCACGCAGTCGAAGTACATTACGATCCCGGTTATATCCCTTGCTTTGCCTGACAGATGGTCAGTGACCTCGCTGGTGCGAACCACCCTGACGTCGGAGAGCAGCTTCTCTGAATACCCGTCAGCCGTTGGAGTCCGCAGAGTAACGCTGTCGGTAAGGAGCTCCGCCGGGATAGGTCGAACAGATACGATATTCATTCCCGCACCTCCACTCCGGCGAACAGACAGCCCGCCGCCCTTAGCAGACGAATGACATTCAGTCCTGCGTTATCGCAGTCAGCAGTGAACTGTCCCGTGGAGCTCCCATCGGAACTCTGGCTTGAGTAGGAATAGTCACCGATAGTGACTTTTTCGCTTGAGGAGCTGGAGCTGCTGCTTGTTGAGAGTTCCATTTCCCGGAGCAGCTGATAGGTCTGGAAACCTGCGGCCTGCTTTACGAGGTCAGCGGATTTGCCTCCGTTTTCGACTGCCATTTCCGCCCTGCCGTCCGTAAGGGCGGAGATGATGTATCCACTGCGCTGAATACAGCTGTGGATATCATTTTTATCGACCTCCGGGAACCCCATGCTGATGTATTCTTCTTCTGTTATTAGCATTCAAAACTCCTTTCACAAAAGGGCGGCGACCACGCCGCCCAGATGTCTGGTGATATAGTAAGATCACTCACCAAGGGAAACTGCGATGACTGCCTTCTTGTTATCCGGCACGAAAAGATCGTGGTACTTGCGATAGTCGATATCCCAGGCGTCAGCAAACTGGTTGGCCTCGGGAGTGATGATCTTCACGTTGTCAGTCTTTGATACAGCAATAGGGGCAGACTTGGGGCAGATGAGAACCCGACTATCCCGCAAAACCACATGTGATTTTCCGCATAACAAAGCCACTCGCAGCTATCCAATTTTGCAGAAATTAGCCAAAATACCCACCCTGCCCACACTTTTGCCCACAGTAACGCTCCGAAAACAGGCAAAACAAAAATGAATGCAACAGTAAAATTGCATTCCCTATCATATTTTTCAGTTCCGATTACTTACCGCACATTCCCGCCATAATCAGCGCAGTCAACGCACGAAAACCCACCGCTACTTCACCCAAACAAAACATTGATGCACTCATACCTATTACTGCCTGGAAAGCTCTTCTGGCAGCGCCTTGTAACCGATCCGTTTGGCTTGCTCACGTGATAGCGTTTATCGACAGACAAACGGGCGCACGTTACCGCGCACCCGTCATTTTGTTCAGTTTTCGTCAATGGATTATGCGCTCAGCCCGACCAGCGAGCTGGTGCCAACAGAACCGGAAAGCAGCGAGAGATCTACTGCGGATACACACGTTATCTTCACGCCGTCAACAAGCCAGCTTTTTGTACTGTTGTAAACAAGTTCGACCTTTATCTTCCTGTCCGCGATTGCCTTGATGACCTCCGCGGGGACTGTGGTTTCGCCGTTCATGGAAAAGATTATCATCGCCTTTGTCGTGAACGAAATATCATCGCCATAAACAGGCGCTTCATCACCGACGCAGTTCAGCTAAAGCTTTGCTGTGTTCGTGCCAAACAGTCCATATGCGCTGTTATCTGCCTGAGTTATCACGTGGCCGTTTCCGCTGAATTTGCCCGTACATCGCGAAGCACCTCGTCATAATTACTTAAATTGACGATCGGTCATATAGTGTTCAATTCGTTATTCTGTGAATCCGATCGTGCTTTGATAATTCTCAGTGTTGGAGGATCATCGTCTGTTTTATGATAACCCTTAATGAGGGAATGCCGCTTCAGCACTTCAAGAATTTGTATGATCTCATCAGAGCTTTCATATTCTTTAACTGAGCGTGATTTAAAAATCTCCGACAGCTCTCCGAAGCCCATAGCGTTTAAGAGACTTTTATATTGATTTTCATGTATGAATTCAAGCGAATAGTCAAACAAGGCAATTTTGGAACTGAAATCCACATCTACAGATAACAGCCTTAACAGCAGTGCTAAATCAATTAGGCCATCGTAATCCACTATCGCATTAACTCTGCCCAAAGCAGCATTAAAAATCGCCTCCTGAACGATATAGGAATAATTGCTATACTCTGTGAACAGCGGTCGTGCATCAACTTCACAGAAATGATCATTGATTATTGCCGCCATTACCCTATCAGAGTAGCCCTTTTCAATAACTGAGTATGACCCGTTCTTATTATCAAGGAGCTTAAGTTTTATTTCATCGTCAATATTCAACGAAAGCAGATGTTCCGTTTCTTCGTAATCATAAACCTGGTCATGGAGTTCAGCGTATTGGTTCAGATTTTTCAAAATGAAATCATAACGAAAATTCCTATAACAATCCCTTATAAATATCATGTTGTCGACATTAAAAAGAATAATATTGTTGTCAATCAGCACACGCATTTTATCCTGATTAATGCCTGGTTCTCTGAAATAGCTGATTTTATTACCAAGCTGAAGCAAAGTGGATTCATACTTTTCGTTAGATAGCTTATTACACTTCACCACTGCATAAAAAAAGTTATCAACAATATTGGGATGAAAAGAATTTAATACATCGGAGAAATCCACCGACTCACCAGGTGAGTTGAAAAAACTTATCAAAGCACTGTCCATTCCCAAGGACTGATGGCATAGAACTATATTATAAACCGAATATTCGATTTTCTTTTCCCTAAGCAAACTCTTGAATATATAGGCGTTTCTGATCAAACGCAAATCTGATATTTTTTTTGTCAGATAATTGATATACTCTCTTCGGAGAGCGATTCTTACTTCAGTTGAGTTCAGTATAGTTATTGCAGCATTCTGATCGTCTTCGATAACACCTTCGCAGTTTGCAATGATCACCTCGACAAATTCAGTCAATTTTTCAGTCATTCTCTTTGCCAACGGCGTATCTGCATTCGAAAGGATTATGGTAGCCATTCTGGGCTTGATGTCATAATCTTTATATATATTATATTTGTTAATGAGCATCATTCTGATATTATCAAAGGTGATGTCATAATAACCACAAGATCATTATAATTTTCAGCAAGAGCCTCCCTTATTATAGAAAATACATCTTTGAAGCAAGGACCAAGAAAATATGATCTTGCCGCTATATCCTCGAAACAATAGTCGCGTGGGATTGCTTTATATTTTACGCTGCTTCTGTCAACAAAAGAAGGGTCAAATCCGCCCATGCTATAGGAATATGTATTTCTGTCATGAACAGCAGCGATGGCATAATCATTTTTGTACTTTCTTATTGACTTAGGACGTCCAGATAATTCTTTTATAGCAAGGACAAAATTCTTTATTGATTTAACTATGCCGATACAGGAACCGATAAGGGCAAAAACTCCAATAACAATAGCTCCTGCCGCCAAAATGATAGGTACGACATATACTACTATCACATAAATTATTCCACCGATCGCCCCTAAAGCAAGAAGGGCGCCCAGGCATCCGCCAGAATCATCCATAATTCTTATTCCTTTCCGAAACAACTATGCTCGGCCTGGTTTATAACCAGACTTATTTCGGCATTGTTTTTCATATGATCCAACCAATATCATCGGAAGCAGTATTAACCATCATTGCATATCACAATTTATGATGCACGTGAAATTATACTTTGCAACACAAGTGCGTATTTCTGATATATAATTACCACTTTTAAGCTTTATGTCCATTATATCATAAAGCTTGTAAGATGTCAAGATTTAATATACGCGTTTCTTAATTTTTAGAGGCAGAAATTTTCTTTTTTCAATTCTTCAGAACTAAAAAAAGGAATGCAATTATCCACTGCATTCCATTTTGTATTTTATGCTGAAATAGCGTTTAGGCAGATACAGTCTATTACTGCGTTACTTAATCGGGACAGCTTCGAAACCGACAGCTATTGAATACGCCAGACGGAACAAACATCGCTCCAAAAATCTACAGCTATAAAACAACCTATAAAAATCGAATACAAGCAAGTACTCACTTTTCCACAACGACTTCTCCATCGGTAATATCCCGGTCGGACTCCAGAACGATTTTATCGTATGACGTCACGCCGCCCAGCACCTCGATATATCCGTCGCATTCCGCGCCGGGGACTATCTCCGCGCGCTGTACGAAATCGCGTACCTCGCCGTTTTTCTCGGCGGTGTAAAGTATGTACACGCCCTGCTCCAGCTGTTCTTTTGTCACCGCAGGAGCCTGCCGGAATCCGGTCATGACATCGCCGTTTTCGTCCGTGAATTCAATCGGGAACTCCGCTTCTGACAGCCTGCCCGCCTTAACGTGCGGAAGCCCGGCTTCGTGAATACTCCGTGACGAGAACGTCAGCGCCAGCATAACTGCGAAGAACACAGCGGTAATAATTATGAGGATTTTAGTTTTCATGACAAATCACCAAAAGTCAGACCTTTTTCAAGGTTTTCGCTGAAAAACAGGTAGATAAGCAGCACCGGAACCATGAACACCACCGCCGCCGGGAACATCACGCTTCCGGCATATTCCGCCGCATTCGAAATGAACACCGGCACTGTCTGGAGCGTCGTATCCTTGAGGAACAGCATGGGCTGCTCCAGCATGTTCCAGCAATCCGCGAACACGAACAGCGCCACCGCGAATATGCACACCCGCAGCTGCGGAACCACCGAAACCAGCATTATTCTCACCACCGAATTTGTTTCCAGCCGCGCGGCTTCAATCACGGAGCCGTCGATATTCTTCATGTACTGGTTCATCACGACCACGCCGAACGGGCTGAATATCGCCGGCAGGATTATCGCAAACGGCGTGTTTATCAGTCCCATGTCACGCAGACCGATGTAGTTCGGCAGGATAGTCACCTGCAGCGGCATCATCATGAGGATTATATAGAACACGAAAAGCGCGCTCTTTCCCCGGAACTTAGCCTGCGAAAATCCGAAGGCGCAGGGAATTATCACCACGAGCTGAACGAGCGTGATAACTGCGGCGTAAATGACGCTGTTCCAGAACTGCGGATAGAACACGAAGCAGTCGAAGAGCAGGTCGCCCCAGCCCTGGAGCGAAGCCGCTCCGTCCACGGAAAACGACAGCACGACGGTAGCCGCGACAGGCAGCAGGAATATCACAGCCAGCGCCGTAAAAAGCACAGCATTCAGGCGTTTCACTGACGATACCTCCTCTGCACCGCAAGCCCGCCCATGACGATAAGGAACACCAGTACCGACGTCAGCACCGCTGCCGAAGCCAGGCTCTGGTAATCCAGCTTGAGGAAGTTGTTGTTCATGTAATATTGCAGGGTGTAGCTGTGGTCCGGGGGATAATTCGTGCCGAAGAACAGGTAGCTTTCCTTGAATATCCTGAAGCTGTTGACGACGGAAAGCAGCACCGTGAAGAAAATCGTCGGCATTATCATCGGGACAGTGATTTTCGTGTGGAGCGTAAATTTCCCGGCGCCGTCCAGCCGCGCGGCTTCGAATATGCTGCCGTCAATAGCGGTGAAAGCTGCTGTCAGCAGCACTATGCATATTCCGATGTTCTTCCAGATAAACAGGAGATACACCGGCAGCGGAGTTGACGTATCGGTGAATACGCTCTGCCAGATGAGAACTGCGGAAGCGGTCGGAATGACCATCGGCAGAATAAATGCGAACCTCGTTTTACGCACGGCGCGGATACCGAACGAAAGCCCCAGCGATATCACCAGCGCCAGCGCCACCAGCACCGGCACGCAGATGACTATTATCAGCAGGGAGTTCCTCAGCGCAAGCAGGAAATACTCGTTCGTGAGCGTTTTCACGTAGTTATCGAACCACACGAAATTGCGCCGGAACTGGTTGTCGATAAGCGAATAATACAGCACCCGCAGGTACGGGATAACAAAGAACACCGCTGTTCCGATAAGGCTGGGAAGCATGCACAGCAGGCATTTGGTGTTCCATTTCTGAAGCATTTTTTTCATGGCGTCACTCGTTCAGATAAGCCGAGAGCTTGCGGTCGGATTCGCTGACAAGCTCGTCAAGCGCGATATTACCGGAGCAGTAGCTTATGTAATCATCGAACACGATTTCGGAGGAAACGTTGAAGCACAGCTCTCCGTTTTCGTAAATTCCGTAGAGGTCGGACATAAATCCGTCGGTGTATGTGGATTTATCCGCCAGCATGAGCGAATTCTCCTTCTCCGACAGATAGCCGGCAAGGGAGCTGATGTAATCCAGCGCAGAATCAAGTCTGTCCGACGCGGGATTTACCGTAATGAACGCGCAGGTGACGGGAGTTTTTCCGCCCGGCTCCACGGACGGCGCTGCAACCGCTCTCATATAATCGGACGCCGCGTAGTTCTTCTGCCATCTGGATTCACGGCTGAACCCGAACAGGAAGTGATCCCAGCCGTTTCCGGCGCCGTAGAACAGGTTGTCCTCGGCGGTGTTCGAAACGGGCAGATATTCCGGGAACGAGGCTATGTTCATGTTATCCTTTGCAAACTCTGCGAAGCTTCTGAAAACCGTAGTGTCGAAACTGTCGTATTTCGTCATGTAGTCAAAAATGAGCTGCTGCGTAAGCTGGTAGCAGTGCGTTGAAAATCCGTCCTTGTAATCGCTGTTGTATGCGGTTTTGCACTGCTCAATGAAGCTGCTGTACGACATTCCGTCAGACAGCTCAACGCCCGCCGCAGAACAGTTCTCCGGGTAGTAATAGACAACGCCGGCGTCCAGCACGACGGGCAGCATCCATATTTCCCCGCTCTCGGTGTACGCGGCTTCCTTAACGTATGGGAAGCACTTGTCGAGGTACTCCGCAACTCCCGGGACGTCGTTCAGCGGATAGAACGAACCCTTGCTCTTGATGTTCGCGGAATAGTCCTGCGAGGAATTTATCATGCATACGTCGTAATTCTTGTCCTGCGACATGACGGTCAGCGAGAATTCCTCTGCGGAAAGCTTTTTCGACTCTATCACATAGCCGCAGCCGAACGGCTCGTCGAACGAATATTCCGCGGAAATAAAGCGTATACGGCTGTTCTGCTTTATGTAATCGGAGGCGTGGAAACGCTCCAGCCGCGAGCCGTTGAACTCCCCGTAGCGGTTAAGGACAAACCCGTATCCGCCGCAGTAGCGCAGGTCGTTGCCGGAGAGCATTATCAAGTTCTCAAGAGCCTCTGCGATTCCGTCCTCTGAATTCTCGGAGCCGGAGCACAGCTTGAATATCTTCGTGTCGGAATAGAACATGAGCTTGTCGCCGCATTTCTCGAGCGCGGTCAGATTTCCGATGTCGTTGTACTGCTTGCGCGAGCCGTCGAAGTCGGTGAAATAGTAGCCGTCCGCATCTGCGGCGTACACGGTCACTCCCTGCTCGTCGGTGCAGAACGCCTGCGGAAACTCAACGGGGCTTGCGGTCGCTTCACCGTTTTCAAGGCTTACACGGTACAGCATTTCGCCGTTGTAGCTGTATGTCCCGAACTGGTCGGAAAACTCGCCCTGAACGCCGCTGCGCGTGTCGTCCGAGCCGATGATATACGCATTACCCCCGGCTATGTCGAGGTTCTTTATCTGCCACAATCCGGAAAGCACGCACAGCTTTTCGGAATCAGCCGTTGAAACATCGATATAGCATATCTCCGTTCCGTCATCAACGGTCTGGGTGTAGTATATTCTTCCGTCCGAGAACGCAATGCTGTCAGTTTTCTGCGGCAGCTCCGCTATTTCAGAGCGCTCGCCGGAAAGCGTGTAGCTGCACAGCAGGTCGCCGTTTTCGCTTTCTATCGTGTAGACCGTACCGTCCCCGGAAACATCGAATGTAACCGCGTTTCCCACGGGATAAGTGTAAAACGCAGTATCCGCCGAAAGCTCCTCAACGGCTGTATTTCCGCCCGAACAGCCGGTCACCAACAACGCTGTACTCAGTAAAATCGCTGTCTTTTTTATTCTTCCGTTCCCCATGGCTCTCCTCCGATGTCGTAGTATCTCAGTCCGGTCTGTGTGTCGTTCGGTTCAACGATGTAGATTCCCTTGCGGTCGTCCGCCGCGTACAAATTTTCTCCGTCCGTGTAAAGCGCGATGAACTCGTGCTTGCTGTCGTTGAAGCCGTGAAGCTCCAGTCTGCCGGAAAGCTGATTCCCGTCACGGTAAACGCTGAAATTCAGACCGCCGCAGATGTATGCAGTATCGCCGACTATCGCGTAATCCGTCATATATGCTGTCTTTGCGACCGTGAAGCTTTCCCCGGTGGAAAGGTCGATTCCGCAGAGCGTGTTTTTGGAAACTATATTCCCCGACTCGTTCATGCGGTAGTTTCTGAAATTCGGGCAGTAATACAGGATATCCCCGACTATCGCGGAATAATCAAGCGTTTCCGCACGGGACAGCACCGGAACTGTTTCTCCGCTCTGCATATCGCGCAGGACTATCGCGCCGTCCGCGGTTTCCGTCTGGTAGTCCCCGTAATACAGACCCAGCCAGTCGTCTATTATCGGGAACTCCGCGTTTTCGGTGATGTTGCCGCCGTCGATGTCGGCGTGGTAATAGTGCTCGCTTGTGCCGAATGTATATTTTTCGCAGGAGTAATTTACTCCCGCCGACCAGTCCAGACCGTATTCAGATACCACAAGACGATATGCGTCCGTTTCGATGAGCAGTGTGGTCTCTCCGGTCGCGAGATCGTAGCGGTAAATATCCCCGGTGTACGCAGTTCTGAATTCTCCATTGAACTTGGGGATACCGACGGGATTTTCAGTGTCGCAGATATAATAAAGCGAGCCGTCCCAGAGGTTTATCGACTTTGCCGTGACCGGAAGGATCTCGGTTATTACGCCGTTTTCCAGCTTGCAGAGAGTTTCTCCGTCGGACAGGTTCGTAAAATAAAGCGTACCTGTTTCAGCGTCCGGGCAGACAAGCCCCGGCAGGATATCGCTGGTGAGATTCTGCGGCAGGTTGCCGTACCGGACGTCCTTTGTCTTAGCCACCGGGAGGTATTCTACTGGCTGGGAAATATCCTGCTGCCGCCTGGCTTCGGCGTATTCCGCTTCATATAACTCAGTGCCGTTATCGGTGCTTTCTGCCGTAGCGCCGTCAGTTTCTGGGGTGCTGTTTTCAGTGGTGGCATGACTTTCAGACGCTTCTGATGAAAGATTTTCAGAAGCTCCATCGGAACACCCTGTCATTGCCATTGACAGGGCGATACAAACGGGAACGGCATATTTGAAAGCTTTCATTTTTATCTCCTTATAGTATATCTGCGCATGGCAATTCATATCTGCCATGCGCAGAGATCCTTATAGATTATCCGTTATACGAATGATGCTGGCTAACAGTGCCTGTTGTTTGATTGATGGTCGCACCGCAGTAGCCGCAGTATGTAGTGATGACAGCAACATAATTCGTTACTGTGCACTGCACTCCATTGTGCATATGGGTATACGTTCCACCATATTTAGGTTCGCCGGTTCTGGTGCCATACTTGCCGTGCGCGCATGCCGCACTTGCAGAGACAGCCATGACAAGCGCAGTTGCTATAGCAATCGCCGATGTGGATATTGTTTTCGCTACCTTTGTCATTCTTACGTCCTCCATAAATCAGATGGTTACTTCTTCACTGTAAACCGTAATGGTTTCAGTTTCGCCGTTGGTTGCTGTCAGTGTGAAAACTGTTTTGAGCCGGTATGTACCACTTTCAAGATTGTACTTTTTGTTAGACATGGTTATCCTATTGGTGTTTACCGTCTTATCCCAGTAACCAACTTCATTCCATATCCACAGCCCCCAAAACTTTTCAAGAGACTGTTCAGCTGTAATAGATTTTACAGACAGACCACTAACTTGGCTCGAGCAGTAAGCTGTTGTGCCACTTACTGACAATTGAGATACCGGATTATTTGCAATTGCATAACAGGGTGCAACTATACTCGTGTTAGCTGAGCTCAACTCTTTTGCAGACGCAACCGCAGTCATACTGGAGCCTATAATTGCTGCTGCAAGAACTGCAGATATGATTTTTGAGTGTTTCATTTTTATTCCTCCTTTCTTTTATACTTCAGAGAGGTCACCCTCTCTATATATGTAAATCAGAATAAAAATTTTTTGTGAGCAAAAAAATCACGAATCAAGAAATTCAGTACTTTCTGCCAAATTTATCAATTCTTTTTTAGGCAAAATTCCATCAATCGTTAAAATATAATCGCCATTATCCCAAACTACTTCACTCCAATATCTTTCATCGCAAGCCCAACTAATGAGCAAGCCTTCATGTCCGTTTATCTCAACTTCTTCAAAGGAGTATCCCTCCGTGTTGAAATGATAGCCAAAGCCTTTCTTCACAGTTTGTGTGAGCAGTATAGTATTATCAACGTAGTCACCGTATTGATATGTTGTCCATATACTGATAGGGTCAGCTATTCGTTCAACTTCTTTATACCCCTCCGGCAATACCGAAAGATAGTACTCCTGCTCAATAGTTTCCGGCGCTCCGGCGATATCAAAAGCGAACAGCTGTGTGTTGTCCCTGTGCTCTTTCATGATAAACGTGCTGATATAATACGCCGCGCCCGATACCGTGAGCAGTGCAAGAAAAATTGCCGCGATGAGTATACACAGCGTCCTGCGGTTGAGTTTCAACTTCCTGGCGGGTTCGGGGCAGGAAAACGGCATAGCAAGGATACGCCGCATGTTTCTTCTGTGCCGGAATGAAAAATGATGAACCGGAACCTTATCCGGAACGGCATATTCTTCCAGACACACCTGCTCGAGTATCTGCGAAAATTCAATATTGTTCATCGGTCGCCCTTTCTGACAAAATAGATTATCCTGCCGTATGCGTCGGCTATTCTCCTGCGCACGGCTGATTCGGTTATACAAAGAACATCTGCGATCTCGCGGTTATCCAGACCGTACACGCCCTTCAGGATAACCGCCTGCTTTTTGGCTTCTGACAGGGTTTTGATGAATTCCACCAGTTCACTTCGGGCAACGTTACCGATCGATATATCCTCAACGGACAGATTGCAGTCGGGGATATCCTCGGACAGCTCCTCAAATACGTACTTCCCCTGTTTTTCAAGCATTTGCAGAACAACGTTCTTAATTATAATAATCGAATAGGGAAGCCTTTTGTGAGGTTCGATCGAAAAAAATCTGTCGTGATATCTGACAATGCGCAGGAACGCTTCCTGCACCGCGTCCTCGGAGGCTTCGGATTATGTAACTTGGAGTAAGCCAGCATATAAAATCTGTTTTTGTTCTCTTCATAAAATTCAGAAAGTATATCCCGTTGCTCGTCGGTTTGAAGAATGGCTAAAGCGGCAGTAATCATGACATGACCTCGGCTATATAGTAATGATTACAGTATATCACATTTATAAC